>CAZXQE010000022.1:1873-9118 GCA_964643015.1 uncultured Gammaproteobacteria bacterium | reverse complement strand
TAGTTGTCCAGAAATTGTTTTGGAAGCGGCTAAATTAAGCTACTCGCGAGTAGCTAAGGCTTTATTAAAAAATCCACAAACTAAAGTAACGGTTAATTTTAGTGGTTGTCTTTTGGAACAGCTCCAAGTACTTGGTCAAAACGAATTACTTAATGATTGGCGCAAATTAGTGGAGAGGGGTCAGGTAGAAATTCTTGGTTCGGCTTATTGGCATGCTTTGTTGCCAAAGCTTAATTTGCGAGATATTGCTTATCAAGTGGTGGCTCAAGAAAAAATCTTAAAAAGTGTATTCAATATTGAACGGCCACAAGGTTTTTTTGCTCCAGAGTTGGCTTATTCCAAAGAATTAGCCAAATGGCTAGTTGAGAGAGGTTATCACTACGCCATAGTTGATGAAATAACGATTGATGGACAGCTGGGAAAGCCAAAGAAAATGCTCTATCAAGATGAATCAGGTTTGATTTTGGCTGTTCGTCAAAGAGAGTTATCAAAATCATATCCACCGGAAGCAATCAGAGGCAATTTAGAAGGTTGTACAAAAGATTTATTCACTGCTACCGACGGAGAATTGTATGGTCTTCGGTATCGTGATTATCGTGGTAACTTGGAAAAAGTTTGGCAAAGGGAAGATTTACAAACTATAACCGTTAGTGAATTGGTGGAGCAAGAAGAAAATAATGAATTTTGTCAGCTAGTGGCATCATCTTGGGAAAGCCAACCTGAAGAAATTGCTAGCCGACAACCTTTTGCTGTTTGGGATGACCGCAAGAATAATATTCATTCTATGCTCTGGTCTTTGGCTGATTTAGCGAGCCAAGCGGCTGAGCACTTTTCCAAAGACGATAACCGGGAGTGGGTGTATCGTCATTTACACCAGGGTCTAGCCAGTTGTGCTTGGTGGTGGGCGAGTAGTCGTGACTTTGCTTTATTTGGTAATCGAGCTTGGAACCCTGAAGAAATTATTCGTGGAGCTGAGCAATTAACTAGAAGTGTTAGGTCAATTGAAAATGAAGCTAGTCGACCATGGAAACAACAGGCTGATAAAATATTTTGTTCACTACAGGGGATAATTTGGCAACAGCATTGGCGCCAGTGGTTAAATTAAGCTAATTTATATGAAAAAATTTAGTATTGAAGATATTCTGGATTTGGCTAGTGTTCAAGAGCTATTAACTGAAGAATTGCCAAAAAAATGGCCGAATATTAAGAATCTTGCTGTGGAGCAAGTTAAAATTATTAAGAAAAGTTTTCATAATAATTATTATAATCTAGTAACTGCTTATCCGCTTAGTTTTTTAGAAAATGGTCAGAAAAAAGAAATGGTCATTTATTCTTCAGCTCACAGCAATGAATCGCGTAAACAGACGATGGCTAATTTGCAATTGATTTGGAATAAAGGCATTCCGAACGCTGAATTTCAAACTAATCAGCCGTTATTCTATGAAACTGGGAGTAATGCTTTTTTTTATGTTGGTCTGCCGGGTACCAATTTATATCATTATTTTCATGAAAATAATCAAATAGCGATTGAAGAAAGTGTTAAGGCTACCGCTAAATGGTTAGCTAGACTACATAGCTTAACTTTAGGAATGGTTAACTGGCCAGAGTCTCGCGAACAAAGAGTGATTGATGTAGCACCGGGTAAGAAAAAGGCGCTGGATCGAATACAAAAGGTTTGTCCAGAGTATTATCAGCGCTTTGTACGACTTTATGAAATTTTAGAAAAACGAGAGCTTAGCCATTGGCCTAAAAATGAAGATTTAACCATGATTCATGGCGATTTGCATCCAGAAAATGTTTTGGTTAATGATCAAGGGGTGGCGATTATTGACTGGGCTGACGCCTCGCTGGGTGACCCAATTCGCGATTTAGGTTCTTTTATTCAACAGCTTTCTTTTATGGGCCATCGAGCAATTGATGATAATAATTATTGGCAATTAATGCAAGATAAATTTATCAAAGCCTATCAGGCTGAGGCCAAAATTAAATTAGCTGATAATTGGCAGGAAAGACTTAATACTTATTATTATTTCACGGCTTTTAGAACGGCGATTTATTTTGTTACCAAATCAGGCCCAGAACCAGATCGTTCGGATGGGCTGCTTAATGAAATTGAAGCTAACTTAAATTAAAACTTATGTTGATTGATTTACAAGTTCATTCAATTTATTCTGATGGCTATTTAAAACCGCGTGAGTTGGTAGATTTTTTATCTAGAAAAGGGGTTAAAGTTGCTTCGTTAACCGATCATAATACTTTGGTTGGCTTTGAGGAATTTGCTCAAGCCTGCCAGAAGGCAAAGATAAAAGCAGTTCCTGGCATTGAAATTTATACCCGTTTTAATAATCGGCAGATTAATGTTTTGTGGTACAATTTGCCGGTGGATAATGAAAAAGTTAATAAACTGCTTTTAAATAGCCAGAAACATTGGGAAAATCGCCTGCGCCAGCATTTGTATAAAATGGTGGCTAAAAAAATGTTAGTCAAAGGTAGCGATAAAATTGTTGATCAATTCACTAATTATATTCCAACCAATCGAATACTTGATGCGCTGTTGGCAATAAAAGGCAATCGACAATTAATTGAAAAAGCAACTGGTGAAAAGAGTTTTCGTGAAGAAGAAGCAATCGGCTGGTTATTTAATAATAAAAAAATTGGTAAATTAAAGCCGAGTTGTATTGATTTAAAAAGAATTATTAAATTGCGCCAAGAATTGGGTGGACAATTGGTCTTTTGTCATCCGGGGAAGAGTAGATTTTTAAAAACTAAATTAGTTGTTAAATTAAAAGAGCTCGGTATTGATGGATTAGAGGTTTTATCGCCGCATCATAGCCTCGGGACTGTTTTTTATTTGCAGGACTTGGCCAATCGACTGGATATGATTATGACTGGTGGTTCAGATTTTCATCGTTTTGAAATGATTGATCAAGGGCTACTGAGCGCTTACGACTATTGGCGAGCTGATAGTTGTGATTTAAGGGATATTGGCGAAGTTATTGGACAATAATTTTAAAAAAGCTGACTCTGGTCAGCTTTTATGTTATACTAACAACAAATATTCCCTCCGTTTATTTTTAATTTTTTTATATGGCAAATGACAAAAAGGCCAAGAAAGAAAAGGAATTGGCCCACATTGACAGCGGTGATTTTCCTGAGAAACAAAAAGCGGCTGAAGCAGCGATGAGCCAAATTCGTCAGATGTATGGTGAAGGAGCTATTATGAAGTTTGGCGATGTAAAAAACGCTAATGTTGACGCTGTAACGACTGGTTGTCTGTCTTTGGACTTAGCTCTAGGGGTTGGTGGCGTACCACGAGGTCGTGTAATTGAAATTTATGGCCCAGAATCTAGTGGTAAGACTACACTAGCCCAGCATATTATTGCTGAAACTCAAAAACAGGGTGGTATTGCTGCTTTTATTGATGCTGAACATGCCCTAGATCCGGAATATGCTAAAAAAATTGGTGTTAATATTGATGAAATGTTAATCAGCCAACCAGACACTGGTGAACAGGCTTTAGAAATTTTGGAAACCTTGGTTCGTTCTAATGCGGTTGATGTAGTAGTGGTTGATAGTGTGGCGGCTTTGGTACCGAAAAAGGAAATTGAAGGCGATATGGGCGATTTGCAAATGGGTTCCCAAGCTCGTTTAATGAGTCAAGCTTTGCGTAAGCTAACTGGTATTATTGCCAAATCAAAGACGATTGTTATTTTTATCAATCAACTACGTATGAAGATTGGTGTAATGTTTGGTAATCCAGAAACAACAACTGGTGGTACTGCTTTAAAGTTTTACGCTTCAGTGCGAGTTGATATTCGCAAAATTGCTCAAATAAAACAAGGTGAGAAGATGCTGGGTAACCGCGTTAAATGTAAGATTGTTAAAAATAAAGTGGCTGCACCGTTTAAGTCTTGTGAGTTTGATATTATGTATAACGAAGGCATTTCTTTGGCTGGCGATACACTGGACACTGGCGTAGAAGTAGGAACAATCACTAAGTCTGGCAATTCTTATAGTTTTGGTGAAGTTAAATTGGGAGTTGGTCGAGAAAATGCTAAAACTTTCTTGCGCCAAGACAAAGAGTTGATGAATAAGATTAAAAGTCAGGTTCTGTCAGACTTGGAAGCCAAGCAAGAATAGATAAGAATTAAAAGAAGTTAAAAAAGACTCTATCATTAGATAGGGTCTTTTTTATTAATAAATATCATATTTTAAGATTAAAATTGTTTCCCTAGTACTTGACAAGACTGAGTAAGTATGTCTTAGTATAAAGGTTGAGAATTTAAGTTTGTTCTTTAATAAAAACTTGCAAAATTAGTCACAGCCAAAAGATGGTTATCTGCCAATTAGCGGATAATTATTTCCTGGCTGTGACTAAAGTAGTCATTAGCTTCCACCTCGGATAAGAGGGAACCCTAAAAAGCGCAATATAGCGCAAGGGAGATTAAAATGGAAAAGGTTAAAAATCAAAAATGGACCGAAAAAGATGGTGTTGTTTACTTTTCGGTCACTTCTGATGGCACCACTGGTGAAGAGTGGGTTGACCGTTTGAAAAGAGAATTTTTTTGTTTAGACAGCTATACCGAAAGCATGCTTTGTTCTGAAAGCTTTAAATCGACAAGCGGCATTACTTACGAAATTGCTGTCTTGAAAGATGAACTTTTTAGCGACAGAAAACGTACTACAAAAAACATTCAGAAGTATGCAGAAAGTCGTAAACTAACAACACCAAGCGCCGAGATAGGCTGTCTTATCCATGAAAAATTTTCGGCTGAAGATCTTAATGCTATGGGGCTTTATTGGATTGTGATAATGCACGAACCAATCAAAACTTTTTCTGGTGATTTTTGTATTTTCAGTGTTGAGAGCGATGATTTTTATTACGATTCCTGTTTGATTCCGAGCCTTGACGGTCCTGAAAACAGGTGGCATTGTAGTAATGGCTTCGCTTTCGTTGTTTCGCAAACTCAAGTTTCAGAATAAACATTCTGAAGCTAACCTAAATTAAACCTCGAGTTGTAAAACAGCTTGAGGTTTTCTTTTTTATCTAAATAACTACAACCAAAAACCACCCCGATTGGAGTGGTTTTTTTAATATTCGTAATATCTGGTAGTCTTAGTTGACTCTTTCGACGTATTCTTCAGTATCGGTATTAACGCGGATAATGTCGCCTTCGTTGATGAACAGAGGGGCATTAATCTTGGCGCCAGTTTCGAGCTCAATTTGTTTCATAACATTACCAGCAGTGTTACCCTTGACTCCAGGAGGAGCAGTAACTACTTTGTATTCGGCTTTGACTGGTAGTTCAACAGCGACTGGGCGTCCTTCAAAATAAAGAACAGTCACAGTTAAGCCGTCTTTCAAGAATAATTCTTTACCGCCCAATTCTTCTAAATTGATAGCGAATTGCTCGTAATTTTCATTATCCATGAAATTGGCGAATTGTTCGTCAGCATACATGAAGGCTGCTTTGCGTTTTTCAACATCAGCTTCATCGGCGCGATCATTGCCTTGCCAAGTCTTTTCTAGAACTGAGCCGCTAATTAGATTGCGCAATTTAGTTTTTAAAACAGCGCCACCGCGGCCCATTTTGTGATGGTCAGCGCGGATAACCGAGTAAGGCTCACCGTTGATAGTAATAACCTTACCCAATTTGATTTCGTTTAATGACAACATAGTATCCGTGATTAACGGCGGACAAACATTAACATGGCCATGATGCGAGCCCGCTTGATAGCTAAAGATAATTGGCGCTGGTGTTTAGCGCAAGTGCCGGTGCGGCGTTTAGGTAAAATTTTACCTAAAGCATTAGCATAGCGGCGGAGTAAGAAGGTATCCTTGTAGTCGATTTCTGTAATGTTATTTTGGCAGAAATAGCAAGGTTTTCCGTTAGTGTGGCTATTCATAATAATTAATTAAAAGATGATTTAGAAAGGAATATTTTCAATTTTGATTTCTTCTTCACTAGGGTTGTCTGGCATTGGTTCCATTGATGGTTCGCCCATATCACCCATTTCAGGCATAGAGCCAGAAAAAGGAGCGTTGCCGCCAGCAGCGCCAGCTCGGTCAAGCATAATCAAATTATCAGCAACCAATTCGGTGCGATAGCGTTTGGTATTATCTTGAGCTAACCAATCGCGAGTTTGCAGGCGTCCTTCAACATAAACTTTAGAACCTTTATGAAGATATTGGCGACAAATATCAGCTAAACGGCGCCAAGCAACAATATTGTGAAATTCAGCTTTTTCTTGGCGTTGTCCAGCTTGATCAGTCCAAACATAGTTAGTAACTACGGTAAAAGAAGCTACCGGCTGTCCGCTAGCAGTGTTGCGGATTTCTGGATCACGGGTTAAATTGCCGATGAGCATGGCTTTATTTAAGTCCATAGAATTAATCTAAATTGATTAAATTATTTAACTAGGGGTTCTTCGTCGCTGACTAAAGTATTGATTTTTTCATCAATAGCTTGATCATTTTTTTTAGCAACAGCTTCGCTTTCGCTAGCTGGAGCTTCTAAACTAGCTTCTTTAGCTGGTTGATTTTTCTTAGCTTCAGCTTCGTTTTTATCTTCTTGAAGTTTAGCTTCGCGTTTAGCAATTTCTTCCTTGGCAGCTAAAATTTCTTCAACAGTGCGAGGTTGACGCTTAACGATTTGGTGACGCAAGATATCGCTGGATAAGCGTAAGAAGCGTTCGATTTCACTGATTTTTTCAGCAGCTAAATCGCATTCGAGTAGGCGATAATAGCCAAAAGAAAAACCTTTAATCGGATAAGACATGCGGCGTTTACCCCAGTCTTCACGATAAACAATAGTACCACCGTTGGTGGTGATCAAATCTTCGATCTTTTGAGCGATCGGCCCGGTTTCTTCAGCGGTGAATTTGTTGGAAACAATGTACAACAATTCATAGCGTGGCAAGCGGGAACTTTTGTTCTTAGCCATAATTGATGGTTAAAAATAATTAATAAAACAAAAACCCTCAACCATAAAAATGCAGGCAGAGGGGTAAACTGCGAACGGCCTGCCTTTAGTGCCAATTATTTCAGGGGCACTATCTGTCTCGCTATGGTGGCTAAACAGATATGGGAAAGGCAAAGATATTTGTCTTTGATGGTCTTACCCTAACACAGAATAAGAAAAATTGCAAGAGTTATGGTTTTATGTTAGCGTAGTTTTATATGAAATACTTTTTTATTTTAGGTAGTCATCCGGCTTTGTCATTATCCGAATTAGAAATTAAAGT
>CAZXQE010000022.1:0-1773 GCA_964643015.1 uncultured Gammaproteobacteria bacterium | reverse complement strand
TGTCAGCGCGTGATTTTGGTCGACCAGCTCGTGATGACCAATCAGGGATGTTGCCGCCTAAGGTGGCTCAAATAATGCTCAATCTAGCTGATTTAAAACCAGGTGATACTATCTTAGATCCTTTTTGTGGTTCAGGCACGGTAATTCAAGAAGCGGCTTTACTGGGAGCTCAAAAAGTTATTGGTGCTGATATTTCGGCTAAAGCAATTGTTGATAGTCAAGTTAATTGGCAGTGGTTAGCTGATCGTTGGTCAATTGAAATTGATCCGCAATTGGAAATTATTGATGCCAGGCAAATTGCTAAAATTATTCGTCCGAAGTCTGTTCAAAAAATAGTAACCGAGCCATATTTAGGGCCACAGCGCGGTCGGAGAGATTTTGCTGTAGTAGCCCAAGAATTAAGCCGTTTGTATAGTGAAGCGCTTTTGGAGTGGCAAAAAATTATGGCACCAGGCGGGCGAGTGGTTATGATTTGGCCAGTTTTTATTGATGGCAAGGAAAGGCATTATGTTCGCCCTAATATTTCTGGCTGGCAGAAGGTTGTCTATAGCCGCCTGGCTGAACAAATTTGGCCGCAAAACTATACTCCCGATGGTAATTTGCTCTATGGTCGTCCAGGCCAATCGGTTTGGCGGGCAATTGTTGGATTAGAAAAAAACTAATCGTTGATTAGAAAATTGCAAACATCACCATCTTGAACAATATAGTTTTTACCTTCAATTCTCATTAAACCCAGTTCTTTGGCTTTAGTTTCACTACCGGCATTGAGTAAGTCTTGCCAGTTAATTACTTCAGCGCGAACAAAGCCTTTAATAAAGTCAGTATGGATAGCTCCGGCAGCTAGTGGGGCCAGGGTGTTTTTAATAATTGTCCAAGCTCTAGTTTCGTCTTTGCCAGTAGTTAAAAAGGTAACTAAATCAAGGAGTTTATAAGCTTGAGCAATTAATTTGTTCAAGCCACTTTCATCTAAAGCCAATTCTTTAATGTATTCAGCTTGCTCTTCTTCCGGTAGGCTGGCAATTTCTGATTCCAATTTGATATTTAAAGGTAAAATAGCGCCGTCCCAAGTTGGAGTGATTTCAGTCTGCGGGTTGTCGCTATTGATAACGTAGATAATCGGCTTGATAGTTAGTAAATTTAGTTCTTTAATCAAGGCTTGTTCGTCGGTAGTAAATTCAAATTGTCTCAGGCTTTGGCCATTGTCTAGATAATCGCGTAATTTTTCTAAAGCTGTTGTTTGCCAAATAGCAGCTTTGTCGCCACTTTTAGCTTCGCGGCTGACTTTGTCCCAGCGTTTATTGACGGTGGCCAAATCAGCATAAATTAATTCTAAATTGATAGTGGCTTGATCAGATTCTGGATCAATTCGGCCATCAACATGGATAATATTGCTATCTTGAAAATTACGGACAACCTGACAAATAGCGTCGCAGGAGCGGATATGTGATAAAAATTGATTGCCCAAGCCTTCGCCTTCGTGAGCGCCTTTAACTAGTCCAGCAATATCGACAAATTCGATCGTGGTATAAATTTCCTTAGTTGATTTGGACATGAGCGAAAGTTTGGCGACTCGTTCATCGGGAACTTTAACCACGCCAACATTCGGTTCAATGGTGCAGAAAGGGTAATTGGCGGCATCAACTTGTTTTTTGGTTAATGCGTTAAATAAAGTAGATTTGCCGACATTAGGTAAGCCGACGATACCAATTGATAAAGCCATAGAAAATATTTATAGCTGGAACTTAACAGTTTTTAGCCAATTTGGCAACTTTT
>CAZXQE010000021.1:0-9685 GCA_964643015.1 uncultured Gammaproteobacteria bacterium | reverse complement strand
TATAGCGAAAGGTGTTGAAAAGTTTACATTAGCTGTAAACTCTTTACTCAGTGCTTAAATACCAACTTGTATAGGGCAAAAAAGATTTATAGGTTGTTAAAATGTTGGAATTTGATTGACAAATCAAACAAAGAAATATATAATATAGATATGTATCAATGTGAGGATGCTATGGAAGACAAGAATTATGTCGAGATATTAAAAGCTTTAGGCGATGAAACAAGATTCAGTATTTTCGGTATGCTCCGCAACGGAACTTTATGCGCCTGTAAGATATTGGAGCAGTTGAATATTACTCAACCTACTTTATCTCATCATATGAAAGTCCTTTGCGACTGCGGTCTTGTTACAGCTGAAAAAGACTGGAAATGGACGTATTACTCGATCGATTGCTCAAAACTGAAAGAACTACTTGTGTACTTGGGCGATACAAAATGTAATAACAAAAGTATGTGCTGACAAAGCATATATTTTTTTCCTGTTCACATAGATAGATATCTATATTAAAGGAGTTTTCTATGGAGAAAGATATAGAAAAAAACAGTTTTTGGAAACGCCATAAGAAATTGATTATACTGATAGCGGTAATTCTCGTTATAGGATTAACCATTGTTATCGCTGCTATAATTGATGGCATAAATGGAATTAAAGCTCTCGGAAGTTTCATAACAGACCAAATACTTGGAATGAAATGGCTCAATAGTGTACTCGGTTTAGCCTTTACTTCAATGTTTGGAGCTGAGTTTATGGCTACTCATTGGGGCGATGTTATTCATTTTTTTATCTATGACACGATAAAAATAATCATTTTACTATGCCTACTCATATTCCTTATTTCGTATATACAGAGTTATTTTCCTCCCGAAAGGACAAAAAAAATACTTGGCAAGTTTCACGGTATAGGGACAAACGCGGTAGGTGCATTGCTTGGTACGGTTACTCCATTTTGCAGTTGCTCCTCTATCCCAATATTTATGGGATTTACAAGAGCAGGAATATCCAGTGGTGTTACGTTTAGTTTTCTTATTTCCAGTCCGCTTGTTGACTTGGGAGCCTTGATTCTGCTTGCTAGTGTGTTTGGATTCCCGATAGCTATTGCCTATGTTGTAGTAGGTCTTTTGCTTGCTGTTATAGGTGGAACAATCATTGAGAAAACTGGTGTAGGTAAACATGTTCAGGATTTCATTTTAGAAGGTACTATCGCAGAGGTCGAGGGAGTCGAATTAACCCGAAAAGATAGGTTTATTTATGCAAAAGACCAAATGCTTGCCACTCTGAAAAAAGTTTGGATATATATCCTTATAGGCGTAGGTATAGGTGCGGTTATCCATAATTTTATACCAGCCGAATGGATAGAGAAGATTTTGGGTGAGGATAAATGGTATAGCGTTCTTGTTGCAAGCGCAGTGGGTGTACCAATGTATGCTGATATTTTCGGCACAATCCCGGTTGCTGAAGCCTTGTTTGCAAAAGGAGCGGGAGTAGGTACTATTCTTACTTTTATGATGAGTGTTACGGCATTGTCTTTGCCGTCGATGATAATGCTGTCAAAAGCGGTAAAACCTAAACTACTGTTTTGGTTTATAGTGATAGTGGTTGTAGGTATTATAGCCATCGGCTACATTTTCAACGCACTTAACTTTATTTTCATTTAGGAGGAAACAATGAAAGATAAATTACTTATAGAGTACCTTTACCTTGACCTATTTAGCTGTGAACGTTGCGTAAGCAATGACAAGCAACTTGAAAGTGTTATCACTGCTCTAAAACCTGCATTGGAATTAGCAGGATACGATTTGGAGTATAAAAAGATTGAAATGACTACCGAAGAAATAGCGAAGGAATACCATTTTGTATCTTCTCCGACTATTCGCATAAACGGCCGTGACATTTGTAAATCAGTACAAGAAAACAATTGCTCCTGTTGTGGCGAAATAAGTGATGAACAGGTAGATTGTAGGGTATTTGAGTATAAGGGCTCAATTTACGAAATAGCACCTGAAGAATTGTTGGCAAGAGCAATCTTAAATGAAATACATTTAGAGAACCCAAAGGAAAAACAAACGAAATATGCCTTACCAAAGAATCTAAAGGTGTTTTATGATGGCAAGAAACGCAAACAAAAATGTAATTGCACCACAAAATGTTGTAAATAAAACGGAGGTAAAAAATGCAAATATTAACTTTTGGTAACTGTTGTAAAAAGTCAAAACAGAATCACTTAAATGCTGTTGAAGCGGCAAAAAACTGTGGCGTAACCGAAGAGGTTGTAAACGTAAGTGATATGTCAGAAATGATGAAGTACGGAATAATGTCAAATCCTGCTATTGTCATAGATGGCAAGGCTGTTTCTACAGGCAGAATGTTGTCTGTTGAGCAGATTGAGAAACTGATAAAGGATAGGATGTAATACGGCTTGCCCTAATGTAAAGGAACGTATATGTCCTAAAATTAACTGTCCAAATCACGGAGATAAATCCAATCAAAATCAATACAAGATTTTGAAGAATAGGTTTAATAAGTAATATTGTTAATTATCTTGGTTATATTTGAAGTGAAAAAACATTTTTAATGAAAGAAGACGATGGCTTTCTACCCATCGTCTTTTATCTAACTATGATGTTTTAGTTGAGATAGAAGAGAAAATCAAAGTTTTTTATTTATTATAGCTTCAATATGAATTAGTACAACACTACATTTAGCATATAAAATGGAATTGCTTCCGTTGACAATTATAAAACAAGAATATATAATATGTTTATCGTGCTAAAAAAGTAAGGAAGGTAAAAATGGAACTAAAAAAAGGAATTAACTTAGGTGGATTTTTAAGCCAATGTGTTCATACAAAGGAACACTATGATACTTTTATATTAAAAGAAGACTTTTCATATATTAAATCGTTAGGATTTGATCATGTAAGATTACCTATTGATTACAATGTAATGGAAGAAGATGATGGAACAAACAAGGCTGAAGGTTTTAATAGAATAGAAGAAATAATCAATTGGGCTAAAGAAAGTAATTTAGATATCATTTTAGATTTACATAAAGCATATGGATATGACTTTAATGATGCGGGAAGTAAAGAAAAGAACAATCTATTTTCAAATCATGATCTACAAAATAGATTTACTAACTTATGGAAAAAAATCGCGAATAGATTTACAAAACATGAAAATGTTGTATTTGAATTGTTAAATGAAGTTGTAGAAGAAGATAATGCAAATGCGTGGAATCAATTAATTAATCAAGCAGTAAAAGAAATAAGAAAGATAGCTCCAACAAAGATTATTATTTATGGTGGAATCTTGTGGAATAGTGCAACTACAGTAAAACTACTAGAAAAGCCAATGGATGAAAATATCATTTTTACTTTCCATTGCTATCAACCAATCGTGTTTACTCATCAAAATGCTCATTGGATGCCTCAAATAAAAAATATAGGAGAGATTCATTATCCAGAAAGCTTTGCTTATTATAAAGAAAAATCAAAGGCATTAGGTGTTCAAGGAAATGATGTTTTTGAATGTGGCCTTGATGGTAATATGGGGATTCAATTTTTAGAATATGTTATTAATGAAGCGGTTGTAGCTGCCCAAAAAATGAATGTAAGATTGTATTGTGGTGAGTTTGGTGTTATTGACCAAGCGCCAGTCGATGATTCATTGCGATGGCTGAAGGATATTGTGAAAGTATTTAATGATCATCATATTGGTTATGCTTTATGGACGTATAGAAAGATGGATTTTGGCATCGATGAAAAGCATTATGATAAGATTAGAAATGAAATGATAAAAGTTCTTACGAAATAAAGAAAATGGATTACGATAAATTCGTAATCCATTTTTATTGTTGCATACATTAAATATACACTTTTACATTCACTTCTTTCAATGATTTCTTGTATGGAATAGTTGTTCCTTCGATTTCTTTTCCATCTACTATCATTTGATAAGGTGCATGATTATTTAATATTTCAATATTATATTTTATTCCGCGATAAATTCTTGTTACTTTCACGTTTTTCATTTCTTTTGGTAGATGAGGTTCTATCTGTAAGCCGTCGTAATCAGGTTTAATTCCTAGAATTTCTTGGCTTGATGCTACAAATGACCAAGAAGCAGCGCCAGTTAAGAAACTATTTTTTGCTTCTCCATAATTTTTAGCATCGCGGCTTGCAATAGTTTGTGCATATACATAAGGCTCTGTCTTATGTATTTCAGATATATCTTCTAGATATGCTGGACAATTACGTTTATAAACATCAAATGCTCTCTCATTTTCACCAATTACTGTATTTGCGATTACTATCCAAGGATTATTGTGTGTGAATACGGAACCATTCTCTTTATACCCAGGAGGATAAGAAGATATCTCACCTAATTCAATATGGTATTCTTTATAGGTTGGATATAGAAGTTCAACCCCATAATCATTAGTAAGATATTTTTCGACTGAATTTAGAGCTTTCCTGCCTAATTCAAGTTTTTCACCAATTCTAGCCATGGTACAGAAACCTTGAGGCTCAATATAAATTTTACCATCGCTACATTCGTTGGAGCCAACCTTTCTCTCAAATGCATCATAGGCTCTTAAGAACCATTCCCCATCCCAACCGTGCTTAATAACACTTTCTTCCATTTTCTTGATTTCTATATTGATATGATCTGCTTCTTTATCGCTACCATATAATCTAGCGATATTCACATATTCGCGTCCATAATAGATGAACATACCAGCTATAAAAATTGATTCGGCTTTTCCGCTCTCATAGTTTGCCGCAGTTTGAAAAGATTCGCCAGGGATTTTAGAGAAACAGTTAAGGTTAAGACAATCATTCCAATCGGCTCTACCAATTAAAGGAAGATTGTGTGGGCCTAAATTATTTATAGTATAATTAATAGAAGCTTTTAAATGTTCGAAAAGAGGAACTTCAGATCCTTTTTCGTTATTGAAAGGGACTAATTCATTTAGGATAGATAAATCTCCAGTTTCTTTTAGGTATTGTGCAGTAGAACCTACAAGCCACAATGGGTCATCATTGAATCCACCACCGATATTAGCATTACCCCGTTTTGTTAGTGGTTGATATTGATGGTAAGTAGAACCATCTTTAAATTGAATGGAAGCGATATCGATAATTCTTTCACGAGCTTTTTCAGGAATAAGGTGTGCGAATCCAAATAAATCTTGACAAGAATCTCTAAATCCCATACCTCTACCAATACCAGACTCAAAGTAAGAAGCACTTCTAGACATATTAAAGGTAACCATGCATTGATATTGGTTCCATATATTAACCATTCTATCAAATTTTTCATTCCCTGTTTCAACATGGAAAATCGATAATAGATCGTTCCAATATTTCTTCAAATCATGAAATGATTTTTCTACTTTTTCTTTGGAATTATATTTTTCTTGTAATAGATAAGCTTTTTCTTTATTGATAACATTTACCGAAGCGAATTTCTTTTCATCATCATTTTCAACATAGCCTAATAAGAAGATGATAGTTTTTTCTTCATGTGGTTTTAGTGCGATGTTTAATTGATGACAACCAATTGGACTCCAACCAGAAGCAATAGAGTTATAGGATGTTTTATTCATAACTGCATCTGGTGAATTATAGGAGTTGTATAACCCTAAAAATGTATCTAAGTCAGAATCAAAACCATTATGTTTAACACTAGAATAGAAGAAGGAGAAATGGTTACGTCTTTCTCTGTATTCTGTTTTATGATAAATTGTATGATCATCAATTTCTACTTCGCCAATGTTCAGATTACGTTGGAAATTGGTTTGATCATCGATAGCATTCCATAGACAAAATTCTACCATACCATGTAGGGTAATATCTTTATCGATATCGGAATGATTAGATAAAGTGAGCATATTAATTTCACAAGCATCTTTAAGAGGAACAAAACAAGTAAGTTTTGCGTTTAAGTTATTTTTTGTACTATTAAATATAGAATAACCCAAACCGTGATGACATTCATAGCTATCCAGTTTTGTTTTTAATGGTAAGAATCCAGGATTCCAAATGGTATCATGATCATTAATATAATAGTGTCTACCCCCATTATCTCTAGGAACACTATTGTATCTGAATCTAGTGATTCTCCTTAACATAGCATCTTTATAGAAAGAGTAACCTCCACAAGTATTACTAATAATAGAAAAGAAGTCACCTTGACCGAAATAGTTGATCCAAGGTAATGGAGTATTGTAATTTGTTATCACATACTCTCTATTTTGATCATCGAAATGTCCAAACCTCATAAAAATCATCTCCACGTCTTTTAAAATTTCCTTAAACGTTTAAGGATATCGACATCATTATATCATGTTTTTCGCTAAAATCAACATAAAAAAATATTAAATTAATTTATAAAAAAGTATTGACAAACTGAAAACGTTTTAATATAATATAATCGCGTAAACGTTTAAGTTAAAGAAAATTAGATTTTAGCTTAATTGTTTCTAAGAGGCAGCCCTCAAAAACTAATTAAAAGGAGAGAAAAAAATGAGCAAATTATTCAAAAGATTTATGGCTGTTGCTTTGGTCGTTGTTTTAGCATTCGTCTTTGTTGGATGTGGAAACGGAAAAAAAGCAGATTTAAACGATGGTGGATCTGTATTCCATATTTATGCATGGAACACTGAATTTCAAGGATTTTTCAACAAGTATGTATCTGATGAAAAGAAGAACGATCCTAGTATCGAAACTTATCATCTAGATGGTATTCCAGTAAAATGGACGATTACTACTTCTGACAATGGTGCTTATCAAAATGCATTAGACATGGCACTAAGAGAAAACGGAACAGCAAATGAAGAAAATAAAGTAGATATGTTCTTAGCAGAAGCTGACTATATCTTAAAATATGTTAACACTTCTTTAACAAAAGATATTGAGACTATTGGAGTTGATGATTTTTCTCAAGCTTACCAATATACAGTAGATATTGCTACAGATAGAGCTAATGTTATTAAAGCTGCATCATTCCAATGCTGTCCTGCTGGTATGGTTTATAGACGTTCTATCGCTCAAGAAGTTTTAGGTAAGTCTGAACCTGCTGAGGTTCAACCATTAGTTGATTCATGGGCTAAATTTGAAGCTGTTGCTGCTCAAATGAAAGCAAAAGGTTACTATATGACAGGTTCATATGCTGATACTTATAGAGTATTCTCTAACAATGCTGACAAAGCATGGGTTGATGAAAATAAGAATGTTCAAATCCCTACTCCAGTTAATACTTGGATGACACAAGCTGAAAAGTTTGTAAAAGAAGGCTATACTAAGACTGAAGGCGTTTGGGATGGCGGTAAGACAATCGAATTTGCAGAAGGTGGAAAAGTTTTCTGTACATTTGGCCCTGCTTGGTATTATAATTTCTGTATGGGTCCTGCAATGGGAACAGGTGATAACCACGAAGGTGGAACTTATGGCGATTGGGCTCTAGTTGCTGGTCCTCAAGCTTATTTCTGGGGTGGAACTTGGTTATTATGTCCTAGTGCTGGATCTAATGATTCTTTAGTTTCTAAGACAATGAATGCATTCTTAACTGACGAAGAAGTTATTGAAAAGTTAGTCAAAGACGATTCACAATTTTCTAACAATAAGAAAGTTAATGCAAAAGTTGCTGCTGACTATGAAGCAGAAGGAAAAGGCAATGGATTACTAAAGGGTCAAAACGACACTAAAGTTTGGGTTGACATGGCAGATAATATTCAAGTAAAGTATAGTACAATTTATGATCAACAATGTAATGAAGGATTACAAACTGCATTTGTAAAATTCTTAAAGAATGATGAAGAAATCAACACAAAAGCAAAAGCTTTAGCTGACTTCTTTGCTGATTTACAAAAAGCATTCCCTAATTTAGTTGTTCCTAAATAAGACTAAAGTTAAGTGTTTAAGCCATGGATTTAAAAACCATGGCTTTTATTAAAAAATGAGTGGAGGTTTTTTAATGAAAAAAGACAAAAATAAAAAAAGTCCAAGCTATGCTAAATGGGGCTATATATTTGTAGCATCATTCTTCATAGTATATTTAATATTTACTTTTATTCCACAAGTATTAACGATATATGATTCATTTTTTGATTATTCAGATATTGTTGGTACTTTAGAGAACATAGTCTATTTTTGTGGATTTAAAAATTACAAAATGCTATTCTCTGTCAATATGCGTGGAGAGATTGAGTTATTAAGATGCTTAGGTAATACCATTGTTATTTGGGTCATAGGGGCTATTCCTCAAATGCTATTTGGGTTACTTTTAGCTTTAATATTCACTAGTACTAAATTAAGACTGAAAGGACAAGGATTTTTTAAGACTGTATTCTATATGCCTAACCTAATTATGGCTGCAGCTTTTGCATCTTTGATTCTTGCTTTGTTTGGTACTATAGGTCCATTTCATACTTTGTTTGTTGAAAACGGATGGATTGCACAAACATTCGATTTTATTTCGGACAAGACATGGGCAAGAATTCTAATAGCATTTATGAATTTTCTAATGTGGTTTGGTAATACTACTATCCTTCTAATGGCTGGAATTCAAGGTATTGATGATAGTGTATTTGAATCTGCAAAGATTGATGGTGCAAGTTCATCTCATGTTTTATGGGATATTACTTTACCATTATTAAAACCAATCTCGGTTTATGTACTAGTTACATCCATGATTGGTGGTCTACAAATGTTCGACGTAGCCCAAGTATTAACAGGAAAAGCTAAAAACAATAGTACGAGAACGATAGTTATGTTAATTAATGATTACTTAGTTAATGGAAATTATGGACATGCAGGAGCTGTATCAGTAATATTGTTCATTATTACTGCTGTTCTTTCTATTTTTGTCTTTAAGAGTATAAATAGGAAAGGAGACGAAAAATAATGAATAAAGCAATCAGAAATAAAGTTGTTACAGATTTTAAAAAAGAAAATCGTAAAGCTGTTATAAAATTTGTTATTTTAAAAACTTTATCTTATATCTTTTTGTGTTTTGTTGCTGTCATGTGTATATTTTTCTTCTACTTATTATTAGTTAATACGACTAGAGCAAACAATGCTTTGCAAGGTGGTAAATTTTCGTTAATGTTAAGTGAGTTTTTTAATCAAAACTTAAGAAATCTTTTTACAAAGTTTAAAACCGACTTTGATGCATTGAAGGGCTTTCGAGCAAGTTTTGTTATTGCATTTGGTTCTGCTTTATTAACATGCTATTTTTCTGCTTTAACTGCATATGGTATTTATGCTTATGACTTTAAAGGCAAAAAACTAATGGAAGTATTTATTCTTGCAATCATGATGATTCCTACACAATTAGCATCAGTAGGTTTCTTTCAATTAGCAAGCCATTTTAGTTTAAAGAACAGATGGTGGTTATTGATTTTACCATCTATTGCTGCTCCATCAATATTCTTCTATATGATTCAATACTTAAGGGCTACTTTACCAAAGGATTTGATTGAATCATCAAGAATCGATGGATCAAATGAATTTATGACATTTAATAGAATCGTTGTTCCAATTATGAAACCTGCAATTGCAGTCCAAATGATTTTTTCATTTGTTGGTTCTTGGAATAATTTATATATGCCATCATTATTGTTATCTGATACGAATAAGAAAACTTTACCAGTAATGATTAATGCTTTACAACATACATCATGG
>CAZXQE010000020.1:0-9805 GCA_964643015.1 uncultured Gammaproteobacteria bacterium | reverse complement strand
TACCAAGCAACTATCTTAACTAAATCACCACCAACAACTTTAGTCAAGCCCAGGTCAACAATTGAGCTAGCTGAATTACCAGTAAAATCAATTGACACTAGTGGTTCATTGGTTACAGTCAAAGCCCCGAATTTGTCTTGGCTAGCGGCTGCTGAAAGCAATTGGTTAATTTCTTCAGCGCTGGTTAGCCGCTTGGTTACCATCACCACATCACAAAGCGATACCACTGGAGTTGGCACACGAAAAGCTGAACCATCAAAACGACCACTCATTTCTGGAATAGTTTTAGCTACTGCTACGGCCGCGCCAGTTGTTGTTGGAACAATACTTAGGGCAGCACTACGAGCTCGACGCAAATCTTTATGTGGACCGTCAACTAAATTTTGATCGGCGGTATAAGCATGAATCGTACTCATAACTGCTTTTTCAATGCCCACTTTTTCAGTTATTACTTTAGTAACCGGCGCTAAACAATTAGTCGTGCAAGAAGCCATTGAAATAACTTGATCGCTAGCTAATAAATCCTGTTCATTAACGCTTAAAACAATGTTTTTAGTGGCCTCATCTTTAGCCGGAGCACTAATAATCACCTTTTTAGCGCCAGCTTTGATATGAGCCATCGCGTCATCAGCTTTGGTAAAGCGACCAGTTGATTCAATTACTATATCAACGCCCAATTTTTCCCAAGGTAGTAACGCTGGATCTTTTTCGGCTAAAGTTAAAAAATCTTGACCGCCAATAATTAAATAATCTTCGTTAAAATCAACCTTCTGTTCATATTTTCCATAGCAACTATCGTACTGCAATAAGTGAGCCAAGGTTTTATTGTCGGTTAAATCATTAATAGCAACGACTTCAATCTGCTCATTTTTTAACAAAGCTTTAAAAGTGCTGCGGCCAATACGGCCAAAACCATTAATGGCAACCCGTAATTTGCGATTTAACATAAAATTATCTAAAAAATTAATATTATTTTAAATTCTGAGACAACCGTGATTGAATTAATTGCTCAACTCGTTCAACCACCTGCTCAAGACTAACGTCCGTAGTATCAACTACTTCATCATAGTTAGTTAAATCATAAACATCAATAGCAAAATACTGTTGATAACGTCGACGATCATTTTCGACTCGCTCTAAATTATTTAGGGCAACCGCTTCAACACTATTCAAATTATCACCCTCATTACGTTCATTTGACTGTTGTAATTCTTGAAAAATCCGAGCCGCCCCAACTTGAGGATCAACAGTTAGAAATATTTTATAAGAATGCGGAATAAAATGCCACGAAGTTCGGCCATCAACCACAAAATTATCTTCGGTTTGACCTAGTTTGGTCTGAAATTCATCAACCTCTAAATCAGTCGAAATATCAGTTAACGCTAATTGATTATACTCTTCCAAAGTCAGACCGCGACGCTTGGCTGCTTGGCGCCTCATTTGCCCCATGCTGTAATACGGCCAATTAAGATCAGCGGCGATTCTTTTAGCCACTGCCGATTTACCAGCCCCTGGCCAGCCAGAGAAAGAGATAATCATATTTTTTATTTAATAACTTTCAGTAAATCACTTAATTGTTTCGGCAATTTAGCCGTATAAGTTTGTCGCTGTTTAGTTAAGTCTAAAAATGATAATTCACTAGCCATTAAAAATACTCGACCCAAAGCTAATTCTTTATTTTTTAATTTGTTCTTATTGGTGCCATACCAATCATCACCAACTAAAGCATGGCCTAAGGCAGCAAAATGAGCTCGAATCTGATGAGTACGGCCAGTTTTGATAATTACTTTTAATAAAGTATAATTTTGCCACTCTTTAATTACTTCATATTCAGTAATGGCCTTTTTGCCTTCCTGATTTGTTGGTCGAGCCGCCATTTTGCGACCATCGCTTGACCTAGCTAAATTAAAATCAATCACGCCTTCAGCTTTAGACATGGTACCGTAAACTAAAGCGGTGTAATATTTTTTAACTGTTCGATACTGAAATTGTCGTTTTAGTGTTTTAAACATTTCCTGACTACGCGGAATAACCATAAGTCCACTAACATCCTTATCCAATCGATGAACAATACCGGGGCGAACTGGATTTTCACCAACCGTTAAAACTTCTGGATATTTTTTAATAATCGCTTCAGCAACTGTTGATCGACGTGGTGGCCAAACGGCGTCATGAACCAAAAGGCCAGCTGGCTTATTAACCACCACATAATCAGTTGTTTCAGACACTATTTTTAACTTAGCCGGAGTTGGCAGTAACGGATCAATTGGTTTTTGGGTGCTAGCAAAAATCTGTTTTTTAGTCATTGGCTGCCATTCCAAAACATCGCCTAAGCTAGCCTTATGATGAGATTTAGCCACTCTGCCATTAATTTTAGTTTGTCCGGATTCAATTAATTTTTTCCATTCAGAACGTGATCTTTTGGGAAATTTATCAGCCAACAGTTTATCTAAACGATAGCCGACAAATTGTTCGGCAATAATTAATTTACGCATATTATTCTTGAAGATAATTATTAAAATCAAACAACTGTCGTTCTAGGGTACCATATTTCTTAATCCATTCTTTGCTATGCCAATTAAGTCGGCCGGCCAAAATCTTGTCCTGCTGTAATTGAATAATAGCCTGAGCAATCATTTCTGGCTCTGGTCTGGCCACCACTAAAGCAGTTTCACCCGGTAACAAAAAGTCACTAGTTTGTATATCTTTGGGAACCACAATTGGCAAACCAACACTCATCGCTTGTAGCAATCTTTGCCAATCACGCGAGGTTGTTGTCGATAGCTCAATTAAAGCATCCAGACTTCTAAACCAACGATCAATTGGCTCTTGTCGACCAACAAACCAAACTAAATTACTTAAATCCAGTTGCTTGGCTAGCCATTGCCATTCTTTACGCTTAGGGCCATCACCAATAATTACCAGTTGCACGCTAGGAATAACTGACAAAACTATCTTTAAAGATCTTAGTAATATTTCAATCATTTGACCTTCAGCCAAATCAACCACCGCCCCAACGACAAAATATTTTTTAGCAATCTGCTCTTGTTGAGTTTGAGCCATCGCATCAAAAAGATTGGCCTGTGGACTTAGCTTAGCTGGATTAATGGCTGGTAGCAGCAAGCGCCAATCATCTGGTCGGCAATCATTGGACTGTAATCGATCCACTAGATGGTGTCCATAAGTAATAACCTTTACTTTAGTGGCTAAACGACGATATTTTTTTAACAAAAATTGCTTAATTTTTAGATTAGCTTCTTCGGGTAATTGCAACCAGACAACTGGCAAACCTAAACGAAGAGCTGGCGGAGTCAGTAATATTTTATCAACAAATGATAAACAAATAACGCCATCAATTTGACCGGAGCGCTTTAATTTAGCCAAGCGAAAACCTAATCTTATTTTTTGCCACCATAAAATTGGCCAAAAAAGCTGAGAACAAAAACGACATTTTATCAATGGCCAATTTTGCGCATGCCAAAAATCAGTTAGCTCCCCTGAAACTGACCACAATAGCTGTCGACCATCTGACCAATTAGACAACAATCCCAAAACCAAGGTCTGATCGGATTGACTGAAGTTAACAATTAGCGGCTGTTTCATACTTTTTGATATTTAAAGCTCCCATTAACCATAAACTTATTCCATAAATTACCATGGCCAGAAAAACAATCAAGAGCAATTGACCACCACCTTGGCCAGCAAAATTACGCCAAGGCCAAACTAATCCTGACATTATAGCTGTTGCCAGAAATGTTTTACCCATTACTCGCCACGGCCACTGCCAACCAGCTTTCTTTTTAGCATAATAGGCAGTTAAAATGGCAATCAATAGTTCACTATAGACTGTCACCCCAGCTGCTCCCCAATATGACCAATTTTTTACCAAAAAGTAATAAGCTGGCAAAGCAGTCAAAGCGACAATAGCATAGGGACCAACCATAACTTTTTGCTGATTAATTGCAATTAGTATGTGATTAAACAAACAGCTAGCAAAAATACCAGCAATTGCTATTAATAGCAGAGCTAAAATTGGTCCAGCCGCCAAAAAATCGTGACCAGCAATTAAATTAATAATCGGTCCAGCCAAAATTTGTCCACCAACAATCAGTGGAACAATAGCCATTAATAATATTGACAACGACAAATTCGTTAAAAAACTAAAACGTGGCTTATCTTTATCTGACCAAGCTCTAGTTAAAAGCGGTAATAATAAACCAATAATTAAAAATGGTAAGCTCGTCAACACATCAATAACTTTATAGGCCGCACCATATAAACCAACCACTTGCTCGCCTTGAAACCAGTTTAAAAACAAAATATCAGTTCTTAAATACAGCAAATTAAGAGCGATAGTAATGGCTAACGGCCAAGATCTAATAGCAATTTCTCGCCACAGTTGATAATTATAGGCTGGCCGAACAACTGCACGTCGATCAGCTAAGCGCCAAGTAATTACAAAATGAATTAAGCTGGATAGAATAGTTGCCACAGCAACACCGTAAAGCCCCCAATCATAAAATCGACTTAAAAACAAACCCATGAGCCAGATAAAACGGCCAATGACTTCAGCAATCATTAAATAATCAGAACGTAGCTCACTTTGTAATAAACCAGTCAAAACCTGAATCAAAGCAATAAAAAAATACGAGCCCCCAAGAAGAGCCAAAATAAGCCAAAGTTCACGATAATAAGGTAAAAATAAAGCTACCAATAGACCACCACCAATAATTACCGTAGCTGAAAACAACCTAAAGCCTAATAAATTATTTAAAATTTGAGTGCGATTATTGTTTTTTTCATTAATCATTTGAGCTGTCACCATGGTTAAGCCCAAATCAGCTAAAACAGCAAAGATTCCTAAAAAATTATTCAAAGCAGTATAGCGACCAAAACCAATCACCCCCAAATATCGAGTAATCAAAGCCACCCCCAGCAAACCCAAAAAGACCGACAAAGCTTTGCCAGCCAATTGAATAAAACTATTATAAGCAAATTTTTTCGCCAATGACATGCCGTTGTTTTTTAATCAGTCCTTCAGTATAATTAACTATACCACAATATTATAAAAAACCAACTCTTATGTTTAAAAAACTATCCGTCTACGTCATCAGTCTAATCAGCTGTTGTTTTATTTTTTTACCAAGTTTAGCTGGACCAGCCCAGGCTCAATTTTCACCCAGCGAACAAGTCGGCCTTAGCACAATTGGCAAAACTGCTTACGAACAAACCGATGCCCCCAAAGATGTCCGTCTAATTATCGGCGAAGCAATAAAATTTCTTTTAGGGTTAGTCGGCTTTATTTTGATTATCCTAATGCTAATTTCCGGAATTCAGTATATGACTGCCGCTGGCAACAAAACTAAAATTGATTCAGCTATTAGCCGCATCAAAAATTCTCTTTTTGGTCTAGTAATAATTCTTATCTCTTACGCCGCCACTATTTTTATTATCAGTCAAATCAATAGTGCCTTGAGTACCACTAATTAATACAACAACCTTCTGCGGCACAATTTTCATTCTGCAAAGAACATAATCCAGCCAGATTACAACCGATATCATTGCAATAATTATTGTTGCAACAACCAGCTTCTCTACAATTTGAAGCAGAAGCATGACAAGCCTGAGTTGGATCACAGCCTAAAAAAGTACAAGATTCAGTCACGTCAATATTCTCATATTGATTAAGCGAAGGAATATCTAGTAGACTATTACAGCAGCCAGTCCATGCACAGTCTTGCGACTGAGTGTCGCAAGGACTATCTTTTAAACAGCCAACTGGACAGTTAGAACCAGCTGGAAAGTTAATAGCTGTTGAAGCATTTGGCATATCATAATACTCATCATAAAGATTGCCACCAAGAGCACCCAAGAAAAAAGTCAAAATTATGTAGGCGGAAAAAATAACCACTAGACCAATAGCCGTATAAGTAATAATACTTCTTCCTTCCTTAACTTTGGTTTCATTACCACCAGACATTATCATTAAAAAACCACCATAAACCAAAAGCAGCAGCGAAATTGATCCAATAACACCTAGAACTCGAGAGATAACTTTACCAATGTAAGTTGAGCTATTAAATAGGCTAGAAATACCTTGACTTTGTAATGGATTAGTTAAAGAAACACTACCTGCCTGAACTGGCGAAATAGCAACAATCGACAAAGGAATTATTAGTAGCGCTAAAATTATTACTATTTTTTTAAACATAATTTTACTTCAAATTATTGAACAAAAAGCTCAAAATTGTATAAGAAGAGAAAATAATAATCAGGCCGACAGCTGTCCAAATAATTATCCGCTGAGCTTGACCAATCGCTTTTTGATTACCACGAGCTGTCATCCAGAGTAAACCGCCATAAACCATCATCACCATAGTCATCGTACCAGCTAAACCCAATAAATTTTTGATAATTCGCGCAATAAAATCATTCGGTGTTAACTTGATTAAACTCCTAATTTTAGTACTACCATCAACACTATTATTAGTGGTGGTAGTTGCAGTTTCTATTTTTTTACCACAACATTTAGTAAGCTGGGTACCCGGAACCTCTTGACAGCCAAGATCACCATCTGGATATGCTTTGTTAAACAATCCTTCACAGCTTTTTTTACAAGCTGTTTGAAAATCCGGCAAACCCAAGCCTCCACACTGAGTAACCGCTAATGAAATTCGTGGCAGTGCCAAACCAATCACAGCTAAACCAATAATACCAAAATTAACTAATCTGTTTATTTTCATAGAAAAATATTTTCTTAAATTATAGCAGATAAAGAATAAACTAGCCAAACAATTAAAAAAGCCACACCGAAGTGTAGCTATTAGTTTTAGTTCTGGTTGATTAAATCTATCAATGGCTGATAGATTTCTTTTTTCAAATATCTTTTGATCAAGTTCTCAACTAAAATTGATGGATAAATATGGTTAGTATAAGCATTCATCAATTCATTAAACATTTTTTCGATTTCTTTAACCCATTTCTTCAAACAGTCATCACTATAAACAACTGTTATCCCATTGTCGAGATTAATGACACCACTATTGATCAAGGTTATGGCCAAAGCCTTACATTCTCTAACCTTATCCTGATAAGCTGGGTGACGATAAAATTCTCGACGAAAATACCATTGTATTCGAGCAATAATAATGCCAGCAATAAAACAAGCACCAAAAAGCTTAACACTCTCTAGTAGTGACAAGACTGCACAAGTGCTAATTCTCAATTCCTCAAATAATTCAAGCTTCTGCCCCAAACGAATATCCAACAAATCATCACGGCCCAATAATTTTGATCCCTCGCGAGCAATAGCGAAATAAGCTATTGACCAATGATAAGCAACAGTCATGAAGCCATTATTAAAATTACCAAAGAAAATCTTTTTTTGTAGGTTAGCACTGAGCTTTAAGCCTTGAGTGTCAATAACAAATTTTCTCAAACCCTGACGTCGTTCAGGTAGAACCCTTATCATATAATCATCTTCCCAAAAACCAGTATGAAATAATATCTTTACTGTCGATACTGTAATGGAATGATGGATTTTCAAAAAAAGTTCATCCGAGATTTTGTTAATCGCCTTGGCTTTTTGCCAAATCGAATTAGTTAACTTATTAATTTGAGTATTGAACTCTTGACTATCATCATAAAAAGCCAAATGAAATTCTGGAGCAACACAACAAGGATGTTCACTAACATAACCAAAGCAATGCAGTGGCAAAACTTGACTATCGCTTGATATTTTTGACCAAGCCTCATCAACTAAAAACCACTTTTTTCTCAATTGTCGGTAATCTTGGCAACTATAAGCTTCAGCTAAAAGCTTTAAATATCTAGCTATTTTAGGATATTCTTTCCAATGGTTAGCAGCATGGTTTAGACTGTCGCTTAAATACATAATTTCATACTTAAACTCCTCGGCCCAAGTTTTTCGATTAACTACTTTGCCATCTTTAATGTCAAAAACACTATAATCACCAAGATAAATTCGATTATTTGGATCATTGCTAACTCGTTGCCAATATTTTTTTTGTCCTCTTTTGCTTAAACGATAATAAGGTAACATCATTTTTTGATACCATAAATCATAAAGACGTTCAGCATATTTAGATGCATCTAGTAAAGCCTCTAGAAAAAACAAATCATTAACAATATCACTTCTACTTCCTAGACCACATCGTCGATAAAAATCTTCATAGGCTTTTAACAAAATTTCTCGTTCGTGCTGAGCATAAGTATGAACCAAGCAACTAATTAATTCATAATTTTTATAAGGATCAGAGCAATTGATTTTTCCAATACGGAAAACAATATAATCAAAAAACAAATCGACTGGTACGGTTAAATCAAAATAGCCCATAATCTTGGAAAAAAAGCTTCGCAACTTATCATTTTTGGTAATTCGATAACGAAAAAAGGTTATAAAATCTGTAACCACTTTTTTAAACGAGTAATCAAAATTACTAATTTGAGGGATTGGTATTTCTTCCAAAATTTCCCTTAATTCTATTACCAAATCACTACTAGTTATTTGATCAGACATTTCGTTCTCCTTCTTTTTATTTTGTTTAATTGTTAAGTAACAAAAAACCGCCAAGGCGGTTAATTTGTAGTCCCTAGGGGAATCGAACCCCTGTTACCAGGATGAAAACCTGATGTCCTAACCACTAGACGAAGGGACCAAAAGCTATTCTATTATAACGAAAGATAGATAACTGTCAAGGCTTTTATTCACTAACTATTAACAAAGGTTTGGCTAAGTGTTAGAATTAAGTTATAATTTTTTTAAAAATCCCGCATTATGAAACCAAAAAAGCTGGTTTTATTGCTTTGTCTTTTATCGCTAACTATAGCTGGACAAGCTAAAACCGCGCCGCTAACCGATAAATTAAGTGGCAAAATTCTTTTACAAGTCGAAAACAATGGTGAAGCTTGGTATGTTGAACCAACTAGCCAGGCCCGCTTTTATTTGGGCCAACCAACTGACGCCTTTGCTATTATGCGCCAAAAAGGTGTTGGAATTAGTAACATTAACTTAAGTAAAATACCGGTTAGTTTAGACAATTTAGTTGGAGCAGATCTTGATGGTGATAAATTGCCAGATAGCCTAGAGATAGCTTTGAACACTAAAACCGACAATAAAGATAGCGATAGCGACGGTCATAGCGATTATGAAGAATTATTTAACGGTTATAATCCGCTTGGGTCTGGCAAACTACCACTAGATAAAACTTTTGCTCAAACTCAAGCTGGCAAAATATTATTACAAGTTGAAAACAAGGGCGAAGCCTGGTATGTTAACCCGACTAATTATCAACGTTACTATTTGGGCCGACCAGCTGATGCCTTCCAAATCATGCGCACTCAAGCTATCGGTGTCACTAATCAAGATTTAGAAAAAATAACTACCGCTGAAATTGTTCCAGCAATCACGACTACGGCTACAACCACGACTACAACAATTACTCCAGAAGCCAAAGATCCAGAAAATAAAAATCTAGAAACTACTAACGAAAAAACCGAAGAAATTAAAGAACCAGTTACCATTCCTGAAAACAATGATCTTATTACCATAAACCCCGAAACAATTATTGAAGTTAACCCAGAGATTAAAGATCAAAATGATCAAACAGTTTCTATTCAACCTTATCCATTACCAGAAGCTTATACTCGCCCCAGTGATTTAATCCGACCAACTTCATCACCAACTACAGCGCCAACCTCCACTTCAACACCAACTTCTACCAAACCAACCTCAACTCCACCAACTTATATCTATAAATGCACTAATTGGAATTATACTAGCTGG
>CAZXQE010000019.1:0-10328 GCA_964643015.1 uncultured Gammaproteobacteria bacterium | reverse complement strand
CTAACGACGCATTGTCAGGGGGAAAATGGTGATTTTATGCCGTATTTAGCTCAAAAATTTCCATCAACCATTCTGCCATTACTGAGTCAAGTTAAGCGAACTAGTTGGCGGACTTTGAAAACTGAGGCGATTGATTTTAGTCAAAAGTTTATTTGGTTCGATGACTATGTTTTGCAATCAGAAAAACAGAAGCTGATTGAATATCAAGTCCCAGAGGCGGTTATTGAAATTGATTTAAAAAATAATCCCGAACAGTTAAGTGATGTTTTACAGTGGTTAAAATCTGAAGATATTAAATAACAAACCCCTATGATTACTATCACTAAAGCCACCCCAGAAGATGCTTTGGCCATTCAAAATGTTCTCTATCAAACTTGGCTAGCGACTTATCCTAATGAAGAATATGGTATAACCGTTGAAGATATTGAAGTAAGATTTAAAGAACGCTTTACGGATAGCTTTTTGGCAAAAAGGCGACAGGCCTTGGCTTGTCAAAATAATGATGAGCTTTTTTTGGTTGCTAAAGATGGCCAAGAAATTATTGGCATTTGTTCGGCTACTAAAAGTGATGATCGAAATGAACTGATGGCTATCTATGTTTTGCCTAGCTATCAAGGGCAGGGTATTGGCCAAATGTTTTGGCAAGAAATTAATAAATTTTTTAACCCTGAGTTAGATATCTTTGTTTGTTTGGCGGTTTATAATTTCGCGGCCATGAAGTTTTATCAAAAGCTTGGTTTTGTTGATACTGGACGACGGTTTACTCAGGATAGATTAAAAATGCCAGTCAGTGGCAATTATATCCCTGAGATGGAAATGGTAATTAAACATAGCTAATACTTTTATGTACATCGAATACGAGGCTACTTTTGCTAAGGTTAATAAAGATGATATTAGACAAAGACTGAAGGCTATTGGCGCTACTAAAATCAAAGACGAGTTTTTACAACGGCGCTCAGTTTTTCGTTTACCGGTCAGCAACCAAATTAAGGGTGGTTGGCTCCGTGTCCGTGATGAAGGCGACCGGGTTACTATGAGTCTAAAAATTATTGATGGTGAGGCGATTACCGATCAAAAAGAGATTCAAATCGTGGTTGATAGTTTTGCTCAAGCTAAAGAATTGCTAATAAGTATTGGTTGTCAGGAAAAAGCTTTTCAGGAAAGCCGTCGTGAGTTGTGGCTACTAGATAGGGTTGAAATTACAATTGATGAATGGCCATTTTTAGAGCCTTTTGTCGAAGTTGAAGGTGATTCGGAAGATGTAGTTAAAGCTGTTTCGGAAAAACTTGGTTTTGATTATGGTCAAGCTAAGTTTTGTTCAGTTGATACTCTCTATAGTGAAAAATATGGAATCAGCATTGACAAAATCAACAACCAAACACCGCGAATTCTTTTTGATATGGAAAATCCTTTTGTTTAACTTTCTATTTTTGTTATAATTTAATCAAGATTATTTTAATTTAAATTTATGGGTTTCGAATCAGCTCCAAAGTTTGAGCAGAAAAAAGATAGTCGTAACATTGAAATTAATTTATATGGTCAAGATCAACTTCTTGAATTAGGGGTAAAGGTTTGTGAATATGATCAACATGCCCTCTACCATTATCCCTGTTCCGAGGAAGGCAAAGCCTACAATATGAAGACCCGTCAGTTTGTTGATGTTGAGTTGCTTAACGTTAGCTCAGAAGAGGTTATAAGTGAAACTAAAACTGAAGCTACAGCTGTGGTTGAAAGTAATAAAAATGAATCAGCTCCAGTTAAAAAGCCTCGCAATATCGAGGTTATGCTTCGAGGTCAAGATAACCTTTTGGAGTTAGGTATTAAAGTTTGTGAACCAGATCAAGGTGCGTTCTATCATTATCCCTGTTCCGAGGAAGGCAAAGCCTACAATATGAAGACCCGTCAGTTTGTTGATGTTGAAAAAATTGATGTTGAAGGAGCTGAAGAAGTCTAAACTATTTCTACCCCTAGTAGCCAGGCGAGATCAATAATTTGTGCTCGACCAATAGTTATTCCACGAAGATTTTCTAAACCAATACAGACTCCGGCAATATTGCTGGTTTGCCACGCCACACCAATGTTTTTGCTGCCAGAAAATTGAGCTTTGGTTAAATTACAGTGATTAAAATCAACATTCCAGAGCTCAGCTGAATAAAAATCGGCTTCGTTTAGTGGACAATCAGTAAAAATAATTTCTCTAAATCTAGTAAAGCGGAACTGGGCCAATTTGAGTTGGCAATCATGAAAGGCAGTTTCGCTAAAAATACTTTCGCTGGCAATTAATCCGGTCAGGCGGCATTTTTTGAAGTCTACTTTTTTCAGGTAGGCTTCTTTAGTTTCCAAATTAGCTAAGTCGCAGTCTTCTAGAAGCACATTAATTAGGCTTAGCTTATTAATTTTTAGATTACCAAGCCGACATTTTTTCAATCGGCAATTTTTAAATTCCAGGTTTTCTACTGGGGTTAAACTAAAATCAAGGCCGGTTAATTCTAGACCGTCGTATAGAGCATCTTTTTCGTTGATAATCGTTGTTGACCTGGGTAAATCAGCAGTCAGGTTGGTAAAATAAGTTTTCTTTTTAGTTATGTTCATTTTATTATTTTATCATTTCTCTTTTGGCTTGACAAAAAGGCTAAATAAGTCGAAGATATTGAGAAAATTAAAATGTTCTTTACAATTTAGGAGGTGAAAATGAAAATAGGAGACAGTAGGATGAAAAAATACCTAAAACATCGTTACGGCATTAATGATTTAAGGGAGGTAAAGGGGGCTTTACTTAAAAATTGTTTTGATTTTTTCTTAACCAAGGGGCGACGTCAACCAATTGAAAATTCACACGAAGATGAACTTTGGACTAGTTCAATTGATCCCTTTTTATTTGATACTTTAAAAATCAAACAGAGTAAGGCCTATCGACGCTTAATGAGTAAGACTCAGGTGTTTGTTAATACGGAGAATTGTCATGTTGGCAATCGTTTTAAACACACTTGTGAAGTTGAAGCTAATGCCATTATTCTAGCGGAAATGCTAGGGCTTAACACGCATTTAGTTCAGGCAATAGCGGTTGGTCATGATATTGGGCATGGACCTTTTGGCCATCTTGGTGAACAGATTTTTTTTGACAACAATCAGCAAGCATTTAAACATGATGTTTTTGGGGTTGTCTTGGCTCAAAAAATTGAACGGACTGGCCGAGGTCTCAATTTGTCCTATGAAGTGCTAGAGGGTATTAGCCTGCATTCTGGCAAGATTGAAATTATCAAGGGTAAGCCGCTGGAATACTCCATTGTTCGATTAGCGGATAAAATTGCCTATATCTTTAGTGATATTAATGATATTATCCGTAATGGTTTAATGCCTTGTGAAGAAATTTCTCGCTTGGTTAACGAATTTGGCTCAACTCAAAGAGAACGAACTGGTCGAGTTTTGGCAGAGATTATTGTGGAAAGTGCTCGAGCTGGTCGTTTGGTTTTTGCTGAAACTGAATTGGGAGAGAAATTTATCGCTCTTAAAGATTTGATGTATGAGCGAGTTTATCGTCAAATTGATCATCAGATTCATCGCGAAGCTGTTCGTTGTGCCTATGGTTTACTGCAAGATCTTTATTATGGTCAAGAACAAGTGCTTTGGCCAATTCTAACTGATCGTGAAGTCAATGAACTAACTTCAATGGCTATGCGTTCGCGGAAAGTTATTGCTTCAGATATTCGTCATTTTGGCGTCTATGAGATTGCTGATTCTTTTCGTCAGGCTGGTCGTCAATTAAACGAAATTAACGTTTCCGAGTTGGATCTTAATTGGTCTAACTAACTTTATTTAAAGCCGCAATTTGTTGCGGCTTTTTAATTTAATCTAAAGTTATGTCTTTTTTGATGGCTTGGCAAAAGATTTTATTTGCGCTACAGTAGACGCGGTACATTTAACAAAACAAGGAGGAAAAATGGCCGAAAATGTTCGTCTCATAATTATTTCGGGTTGCTCTGGTTCGGGTAAAACTACTTTAATGAATAACCTTCGCCAAAATAATGGTTTTTCTTTTCTCAAAACTGTTATTACTAGATCAAAGCGTGATTCTGATCCTGAAGGTGATTGCGATTATATCTCGGTTGAAGAGTTTAGAAATCAAGTGGTTGCCGGTAAAATTGTTTTACCAACTGAAGTTTCGGGTAATCATTATGGAATTTACTACCAGCAATTTGAGGAAGCTTTAAACGGTGAACGGATTTACGTTCGCTCAGTGACTCCTAATAACTTTGCGGATTATTATGAGTTAGCCGGTGATAAGGTTATCTTTCTCTATATCGAGCTTAGTGATATCGAAAGAGGTGTTAACCGTATGCTAGAACGAGGTGATATGACCAATGAAGCTATTTTACAAAGAATTCGGGATGAGAAGTATTGGAACCAGAAAGTTGATGAATTAATTGATCAGGGCTTGCCAATTTTTAAATTAAGCAGCATTGATCAGGCTCGAACTTTAAGTGAGGCTCAGGCAGCTTTAGATTTTGTTCAAACTGAATTAAACGAGGCTCAATGTTGACAGGTCAGTCAAAAAATATTAACATAAAGTTAATATTTTCTCTCCACAACTTTAAAACCGTTAAAGCAGGATTCATTGTATCTTTTTGATGCAAGTCCGCTGTTAACGGTTTTTTTATTTAATGTTATGGAAAAAAAACAAATTTTAGACCTAGCTAGACGGCAAGTTGAGGCGGTGACGCAAGTTATAGGGCAGGCTCAACAAAAATTATTAGAAACTATTGCCCACAGTCATTCTGATTCGCGAACACTAGCGAGCGGTGATCAATTAATTGAAGAGCGCTTGAGAGAGCATCATCAACGTCGCTTAGGTGAATTGGACCATTTGGCCAAATCGCCATATTTTGTTCGTTGTCAGGTTCGTTTAACTGGTGATAATAAATTAACTGATTTTTATTTTGCTAAGTTTGGTTTTAGTGAAGAAGCAATTTACTCTTGGGTTGTACCAGCTTCTAGCTTGCGTTTCGAAGAACCAGGACCAGTGAGTTATCGGCGACCAGATGGTCTAGAACAAACTGGGTATCTGGAAAACAAACAGCAGTTCATGATTGTTGATGGTCAAATTAAATTTATGGCCGAAGAATCATTAGGTAGCTCGCGGCAATTAATCCATCAAGAGCGATTAACCAATCGCACTAGCGGTTTTGTTTTGCCAGAAATTGTGGCTCAAATGGAAAAGGCCCAGGATCAAGTTATTCGAGCCGATCATCAGGGTCCGCTTGTGATCTCTGGCCCAGCTGGCTCTGGTAAAACAACCTTGGCGCTACATCGAATTGCTTATTTAGCGCAAGTGCCAGATTTAGCCGAATATTATAATAGTGACTCGTTGTTGGTGTTGGTTCAAGATCAAGGAACGAGAAATTATTTTGCCGCCTTACTACCAGAATTAGGGATTGATAATGTTACGGTTACTACTTTTGCTGACTGGGCCTTAGATTTGTTAGGTTTTAAAGCTAATTATGGTTATTTAGAGCAGCCTAGAAATAGCGATTGGTATCGATATTTATATGTTAAATTAGAGGTTTTATCACAATTAGCGATAGCTGATTTTAATCTTAAAGCACCTTGGTTGAGCTTAAAAAAGCTTTATCAAAAATATTTCAGTCAAGAACAATTAGCTTGGTTTGAAAGGCAAGTTGAACAGCAATTATTAGATCGAATTGATTTAACAATACTGCTACAAATTCAACAACAGCAAGCTGGTCGCTTGGGTAAAGTTGATGATTATTATATTGAACTCAAAAATGGTCAACTGAAAAAACAACGTGGCTTTGTGCCAGTTAATTATTCTTTGATTCTCGTAGATGAATTTCAAAATTATTTGCCAGCACAATTAAAATTAATTCGAAGTTGTGTTGATCAAAAATTAGCTTCAATGATTTATGTTGGCGATCTGGCGCAGCAAGTTGAGCTGGCAACGATTAAAGATTTTACTGTTATCGGTGAGGAAATTAAAGCTGATCGGCGAGTGGTTTTACAAAAAGTTTATCGTAATACTCAGGAAATTTTAAAATACGTTCAAAAACAAGGTTATGATGTTGATATTCCCGTTGATCTCAAAATTGGCCAGCCAGTTCAAGAATGGTTGGGTCTATCACTTCAAGAACTACCAAGTAAAATTACTGATTTTTTAACTAATCGTGACGACAATAGCGTTGGTTTATTGTTTTTGAGTTCTGTTGATTTAGCCAAGGTTAGTAAATCTTTTTCTCAATACCCCAAAGTTCATTTAATGACTTGGCAACAAGCTCAAGGAGTTGAATTTGATTTGGTCTTTTTAATTGATTCTCTTCATAAAGAGCTTGGTTTATCTGATTTGTCTCTAGAGCAACTTGAAGAATTGGCTAAGATTAAAAAAGATTTGTATTATGTCGCTTTAACGCGAGCTATTCAGGAGATGATAGTAATAAAAATAGGATAATTCTAAGGTTAAGGGGTTGTGGTAAAATTCAAAATGTGTTAAATTATAGATAGAATTTTTGTTATTTTTATTATAATTTAAATATTTTTTAAGTGTTAAACAGTCAGATTCGAAAAAAAAATTACAGTCAATTTTTCTTAGCTTTAAGCTTAATCCTTTTCTCTGCTATTGCAGTCCAAGCTGCTCCCGCTAAGAAGGTGTCAACAACAACCACGACCACGCACACCATTATTAAAACCGATGATCTTGATAATTTAGCCAGCACGACTGGCCTCGATGATCAAAATTTGCAAGCTATTAAAGATGGCTTGTCTTCGGTCGTGATTAGTCCTGAAATCACTACTCCTGCTGATGGTGGTGTGGTTTCTGGTCGCAATTTATTAATCAAGGGCATTAGTACCCCTGGTAGTGTAGTTGATATTTTAATTGAAGGCGCCGTTCAGGGTTTTAGTCCACTAGTCGGTCAAGCGACTAGTGATAAATATGGTGTTTGGTCATATTTTTTAGGTCCAGAATTGGCTGCTGGTGAATATTCAGTTCGAGCTTTAACTAAAATAGCCAATCAAGATTCAATTTATTCCAAGAAAATTGATTTTATTGTACCAGCAGCTGAACTTGATTTAAGCCGTAACGTTGAAATTAAAGATGGTTTTTGGGAGCAGCCGTTATTGTTGATTATTGCTGGTATTATTTTGTCGTTAACTTTTTTACTAAGCATGTTGATTTGGGCTGTTGTTTATTATTTAAAGGGTTTACCTAAAAAAGATGGTCGTTCAAATCGCAGTTGGTCGGCTGGTGATTTAACTAATCCGGAAGATTTGAGCCCCGAACAATTAGAACAGATGGTAACTGGTTTTAATAAACTTTATCGTTTGCTGTCTAGTCGTCAGCCACGATCATTGACTGGTCAGTCGAAGGCAGATACTTTGGACATTAAAGAAAAAAATAAATCAAACGGCTCTAAGGCCGAATAATTAACCATATGAGATTATTTTGGGAAAGAATTAGAGAAAAAACTGAAGATGCTTGGTTTTTTTTAAAAAATCATCGCCAAGCTTCAATTTTAAGCGGATTAATTTTGCTATTGGTGATTGCCGCTATTATTTGGCGCGCTAGTGTTGGTAATTTTATTGATCACCGATCTATCCAGCAATCACCGCAAAATAAATTACGCCAGCAATTTGCCGATCAATTGCCTGATTTACAGAAGCAAGTTGAAAAAGATCCCAATAATCCAGCTTTACAACAACAGTTAGGTGTGGCTAAATATGCCACTAATGATTTACAGGGTGCTAAAGAAGCTTATGAGAAGGGGGTTGGCTTGGAGAATGATAATGCGATTATGCATAACAATCTCGGTAATGTTTATCGTGATTTAGGTGATTACACTAAAGCTGAGGTTGAATATCGTCGCGCTATGGAGCTTAATGCTAAATTAACTACGCCTTATTCCAATTTAGCTAGTATTTATCAATATAATTTAGGTAAACCAGATACAGCTCTAGCTATTTATGAAAGTGGTATTAAGAGTGTTCCGGAATATATTGATTTTTATAATTCTATTGCACTGCTCTATGAGCAGCAAGGCCTTAAAGATAAAGCCATTGATGCTTTTAAGAGAGCTTTAAAAGTTCAGCCTAGTAACAAAGCCGCTCAAGCTGGCTTGGAAAGACTGGAAGAGGTTAAGTAATCCAACTTTGGATTAAGTAGCCATGAGGGCTCAATGGTTTAACAGGAGACCAAAAACCAACCGTTTTTTTCTAACGGTTGGTTTGTTGTTTTTATTTTTGTTAATTATTGGCTGTGGTGGTTATTTTTTATATCAAAAACAAGCTAAACAAAATACTGCTAAAGTAGTTCCAGCAGCGACTCGTTTTAGTCATCAGCCACTTGAAAAGCTTGATCAGACTAAACTAAATTTTAAAACTGATTTTTCTGTTAAGCCAGTTGATTGGGTTGATGTTCAGCTAGAAAATAAAATTACTGTTAATAATTCTGGCGAAAAATTATCATTAACACCAATTGGGGCTGACCTTAGTCGACGTGAATTTGTTGGTGATAGTCAGACTGAAGTCATTTATCGTGAAGTTTATCCAGGGGTTGATTTTAAATATTCAGCCGCTTCAGATCACTTGAAAGAAGATATTATTGTTAAAGATCAACAGTCTGATGGACAATTTTCTTTTCGTTTTGTTTTAGGTAAAGATTTGCAAATATCTCACGAAGCTGATGGTGGTTATTTGATTAAAAAGGGGGATAGCTATTTGTATTATTTTTACCCGTTTACTGCTATTGATGCGGCTGGGAATAAGGTTGATTATCAAACTAGTATTGTTGGTGAGGAAAATAATGTTTTTACCATCATTGCTAAACCTAAAAAACTGACTGATTTGCAGCAAGCTAGTTATCCGGTCACGATTGACCCAACAATTACTTGGACTTTCCCCTTGTCTTCACCAACCCTAAGTACTGTTTCGCCGAATAGTGGCCCAACAGCTGGTGGTCAAGAAGTCACATTAACTGGTACTAATTTTTTTGGTTATAAACAAACTATTAATGTTTCTTATTCCGGTAGTACTTTGACTAATTTTGTCGGTAAATTTTATCTTGATACGGCTAGTTTAATTAATGCTGGTCGTATGCGATCGGATTGTGGTGATTTGCGAGTTTATCAAGGTAATACCAAGTTGAGCTATCAATTAATTAATGGTTGCGGCACAGCTAGTACCCAAATTAATGTTTTAATTCCCTCAATTTCCGGTTCGACTAGTTTGGAGCTTTATTATGGTGATACTTATTTAACCACTGAAAGCACTAGCATCGGGTCTTTGACTTCTTTTGTTTCTCAAGATAGTTTAGCTTATTTTGCGGCAACTTTAAGTGGTAGTGAAACGCCAACTTATCAGACGATTACTACCCGCAATGCTTCAATTCCGGTTGAATTTTATAGGTATTACGGCGATCGAACAATTTCTGGTACCACTTATTTGGGTGCCGCTGCGGCTGATGCTTATATGTTAATGGCACGCTATGAGGGTAATTTAACAATTGACTCTGGGGCAGCCTTGGCACCAAATACTCGTAAGAGAGGTATGGTACTCTATGTTGATGGTACTTTAACAGTTAATGGTACGATTTCGATGACAGGTCGTGGCGCCTATGGTGTGGCTGGTCAAAATATTTTGATTTTTGATGAAAATGGAGTTCAGTATAATATCCCAGCCGCTGGTGCTGCTGGTGGAGCTCGAGTTTACTCAATTTCCGGTACTGCCTCTGACGGTAATACTGTTGGAAAAAACGGATCGGCTGGAGCCAATGGTTCAACTGGTGGCGGTGGTTCGGGGGCTGCTAATCATGGTGTTAAAGCTTCCGGAAAAATTCAAAGTCGTGGTTACTCTGGAGCTGGTACAGCTGGCACTAGCTATTCTGGTGGTACTGGTGGCGGTGGTATTAGCCGTAATAATGGTAATACTACAACTTATTATGCTGGTAATGGTAGTATTAACGGCGGTGCTGGTGGTGCCGCTAGCGCTTATCGGGCAAATAGTAGTTGGGCTGGACGTTGTGCTGGCGGTGGTGCTGGTAATAATGGTGGTGCTGGTAGCAGTGCTGGTGAAACTGGAGCGTCTGGCTCTTCTGGTACTGGTGGTCTTTTAATTTTAATGGTTTCGGGTAATGTTAATATTGGCAGCACCGGTGCCATCGTTTCTAAAGGTTCTAACGGTGGTGCGGCTGGGGCTGGTGGTGGTGCTTCTGGTGGTGGCTCGGTTAATCTATTTTATGGTAATCAATATCAATCTTTAGGTACTTTATCAGCGGCTGGTGGTGTTGGTGGCGGTTCTCCCCGTGGTGGTCATGGTGGCAATGG
>CAZXQE010000018.1:0-10576 GCA_964643015.1 uncultured Gammaproteobacteria bacterium | reverse complement strand
TACATTACCTTGCCATGGTAGAGATACGGGTTCGATTCCCGTTACCCGCTCATAAAAACACTCCACTAAAATTAATATAATCACTGGACATGAGGCGAACTTTTCGTAAACCGAAACCAAAAGAAGAAAAAAAGTTTCTGGCTAATCATCAGATTAATGCGCCAGAAGTTTTTGTTATTGACGAAAATGGTGAATCATTAGGCGTTATGCCTACAGCCGAAGCTGTTCGCTTGGCTGAAGAAGCTGAATTAGATTTAGTGGAAGTTAATCCCAACGAAAATCCACCCGTCACCAAAATTCTTGATTATGGTCAATTCCGTTATCAGGTGGAAAAGAAAATGCAACAACAAAAAGCCAAGCAGAAAAAAATTGACATTAAAGAAGTTCGTTTATCAATTCGTATTGGCGATCACGATTTTAACACTCGTGTTGATCAAGGCAATAAATTCCTACTTAAAGGCAATAAATTAAAAATCACTGTAACGATTAAAGGACGTGAAAGACAGCATCCAGAAAAAGCTGAAGAAACTTTAGATCGTTACCTAAAAAATCTAGAAGCGCTAAATGGCGCCCCGTTTGTCATCGAAGAGCCCTTGACAAAGATGAATGGAAGATTTAGTATAACAGTGGTAAATAAGAAATAACTGAGGTTATTTAAATTTTTGTCTGAAATTAGGTGTAAAAAACCTATTTTTATTATTCTAAAATATGCCGAAACTAAAGACTTATCAGGCAGCTGCCAAACGGGTGTCCCTGACTAAAACTGGTAAAATCCGCCGCCGTAAAGCCGGCCAGGATCATTTTAATGCCCGCGAGGATGGCAAAACCGGTCGCACTAAGCGCCGTGATTTGACTATTGCTCCGGCTGATAAAAAAAATATCAAGAATCTTTTGCCTTACTGTTAAGCAGAAATTCCTAATCTACTACTATGACTAGAGTTAAACGAGGAACCATCCATGTAAAAAGACGTACTAACCTTCTTGCCAAAGTTAAGGGTTTTAAATGGGGTCGCAAAAATTTAATTAAACTAGCCAAACCAGCTGCTATTCATGCCGGTGTCAACGCTTATCGCGATCGCCGCAAAAAGAAAGCTGATTTCCGTGCTCTTTGGCAGATTAGAATTGGTGCTTTTGCTAAGCAACACGATTTATCCTATTCTCGCTTAATTGATTTACTCAAGAAAGCTAACATTAGTTTAGATCGCAAGAGTTTAGCTGATTTAGCTGCCAATCATCCAGAAGTTTTAGTCAAGGTTATTGAACAGGCCCGATCATAAATAAAAATATGAAGTGGTTAACCATTGGACAGATTGTTGTTTCCTTATTAGTTATAATCATTATCCTCCTCCAGAATCGCGGTGCCGGTATGTCTGGCTTATTTGGTGGTAGTGGCGATATTTATCGCACCAAGCGAGGTATTGAAAAAGTCCTTTTTCAAGCCACAATCGTTTTGTTAGTTATTTTCTTGGGCACTTCCATTGCCAACTTGATTGTTAACAAATAATTTTGCAATATGAATTTAGATAAAGTTAATAAGGTTCGTCTTATTGAACAAGTTTCTGAAAAAACTGGAACCAACAAACGACAAACTGAACAAGTTATTGATGCTTTATTAAATACTATTACTACTGAGCTAAAATCAGGTAACACTGTTACTTTAGTTGGTTTTGGTAGCTTTATTCCAAAGAAGCGCCATGCCCGCGGTGGTGTTAATCCTCAAAAACCAGAAGAACGCATCAAGATTCCTGAAGTTACTGTAGCCAAATTCAAAACCGGTAAAGCTTTGAAAGACGCTTTAAAAAGCCGCTAGTTGTTTAAAATATTCCGAATAATCCGATTTAGCTCCCGTGGTGAAATGGATATCACGCTTGGCTTCGGACCAAGTATTTTGGGTTCGAATCCTGACGGGAGCGCCAGATGGCGAGGCTGGGTAGCTCAGTTGGCAGAGCATGGCACTCATAACGCCAAGGTCGTGGGTTCAATCCCCACCCCCGCCACTACAATAAATGCGCCCATAGCTCAGCTGGTAGAGCAGTTGCCTCTTAAGCAAACGGTCGCAGGTTCGAGCCCTGCTGGGCGTACTAGAAAAAACAATCTCTCCTAAGAGATTGTTTTTTATTAGCCATTTTTAAAAGCGGCTGTTATACTTAATTTATGGAAACAAATATTATCACCGGTGAACAGAGCGGCTTTTTATTATTAGATAAGCCCAGCGGACCAACCTCTCATGACATGGTCTATAGGTTGCGCCGCATCACTGGCATTAAAAAAATCGGCCACGCCGGCACTCTCGACCCTTTGGCTTCGGGTCTTTTAATTATGGCTATTAGCCGCGCGGCTACCAAACAAATTGACAGTCTAGCCAAACAAACTAAAACCTATGAAGCTATCTTTCAGCTTGGTGGAGCAAGCGATACTGAAGACCGATTGGGTAAAATTGAGGAAACTAAAAATTGTCAGATACCAACCATTAAAGATTTGCAAATAGTTTTAACAACTTTTTTGGGTGAACAAGAACAAATTCCGCCAATGTATAGCGCTAAAAAAATTGCTGGCAAAAAGTTGTATGAGCTAGCCAGAAAAGGCCAGGTTATTGAACGACAACCCAGCCAAATCACTATCTACAAAATAGATTTAATTAACTATACTTGGCCGCAAGTAAAATTGACCATTACTTGTTCGGCTGGCACTTATATTCGCTCGATTGCTCGTGATCTAGGCCAAAAACTAGGCTGTGGCGCTTATTTAGCTGAACTAAGGCGGACAGCCATTGGTGACTATTTAGTAACCAAAGCGGTCAACCCGGATGAGCTGACCGCTAAAAATTGGACAAATTTTTTAATTGGCTAATTATTCGACCGTGACTGACTTAGCTAAATTTCTCGGCTTATCAACATCAAGACCTTTTTGATCGGCAATATAATAAGCCAAAAGTTGCAATGGAATAACGTTGATAATTGGTGATAGTAAAACATTAACGACCGGCACTTTGATTAAATAATCAGCCATCTCGGCAATGTGCTCATAGTCTTGATCAACAATAGCAATTACTTTGCCACCGCGAGCCTTAATTTCTTGAATATTACTAATAATCTTTTCGCTAAGATCATTTTTAGTGGCCAAAAAAACTACTGGCATATTTTCATCAACCAAAGCAATTGGCCCATGTTTAATCTCGGCCGCCGGATAACCTTCAGCGTGAATATAAGATATTTCTTTTAATTTTAAAGCGCCCTCGAGGGCAACGGGAAAATCAAGGCCACGACCTAAATAGAGAAAATGATCAACTCGGCTAAACTGACTAGCCAAATCACCAAGCTGCTCGCTAGTTTTTAAAGCTTCAGCAACAATTTGCGGCAATTGTTCCAAATCATCCAGCAAATCTAAATCGAGCGGCTGACCAGCTACTTGCCTTAGATACAGGGCTAACAAAATCAAAGCTGTCACTTGAGCCGTAAACGCTTTAGTACTAGCTACGCCAATTTCTGGGCCAGCATGCAGGTAAATGCCAGAATCAACTTCTCTAGTCATGGTTGAGCCAACCACATTAACAATAGCCATGGTTTGTGCTCCTTGATGCTTGGCTTCACGCAAAGCTGCCAAAGTATCGGCTGTTTCACCAGATTGAGATATGGCAATAAATAAATCGTTTTCACTAATGAGTGGCTGACGATAACGAAACTCCGAAGCATAGTCAACTTCAACTGGTATCCGGACGATATTTTCGAGTAGATATTTAGCGATCAAAGCCGAATGCCAACTAGTGCCACAAGCAGCTAAAATAATCCGCCTCACTTTAGTAAAATCAAGATTAACGGTCAATTTAATCTGCCCTGATTTTACCCGACCAGCTAAAACATTAGCTAGGCTTTGTGGTTGCTCAAAAATTTCTTTAAGCATAAAATGCTTAAAACCATTTTTTTCAATCTGCTCCACATTAATCTTAACTTCTTCAATCTGTCGATCAAGTGGCTGACCAGCTAAATCCTGAATTCGACAACCATTTTCATCAATAATGGCCAAGTCATTATCTTTTAAATAAATAACATTTTTAGTGTGCTTTAAAATGGCCGGAATATCAGAAGCAATTAGAGTTTCCCCATCACCAACACCAATAATTAGCGGCGAGCTTTGCCGTACGGCCACTAGCTTGCGCTCTTTAATACTCATGGCGACCAAGCCATAAGATCCTTCAACCAAAGCTAGCGCCTTAACCACCGCCTCTTCCAATGAGCCCTGGTAAAACTTTTCAATTAAATGAGCTAGCACTTCTGAATCAGTTTCTGAGGTAAATTTGTGACCCTCAGTAATTAAAAATTCTTTGAGTGTCTGATAGTTTTCAATAATACCGTTATGGACTACAGCAATCTCACCATGGCAATCGCTATGTGGATGAGCGTTGATTTCACTCGGGGCACCATGAGTTGCCCATCTAGTGTGAGCAATACCAATCGTGCCGTCAATCGAATCGCCATTTAAAGCTTGCTCCAGCTGAGCAACTGGACCAACTCGTTTTTCAATTAAAAAATTGGCCTCGTTTAAAATGCAGAGACCCGAACTATCATAACCGCGATATTCTAATTTTTTAAGCCCCTCAATTAAAATGGGCTTAGCTAACCTATGACCAAAATAACCGATAATGCCACACATAAAAAATTATTTAAAAACTAGCTTTAATTTATAGCTTTTCCAAAAAATTTATTAATTGATCAATGTCGCCGCAAGGCAAATCTACTTCATTGCCCTCTTTATAATTATTAAGCCATTCTTCATCTTTTGAGCCTAAAAATTTACCCTGATTATACATAAAAACAGAATTTTCCTTTAAATACTCTCCTGGATTTTTTTCCATTATCTCTCGCTGTTTTTCATCGGCAAAATAACTATCGTACTGCCGAACACAATAAACTGGGGTTGGTAAATCTCGAAGAGCTTGTTGTTGTTTACGATACCTTTCTTCACTTTCTGGTCGAGCACCAAAACTTTTGCGTAAGGGACCAGAAAAAGTCTCTTTTGAAAATTCACCCCAACCAATTTTTATTAATTTATGAACCTGCTCCGGATCATTTAGTAAGGTAAATAAAGATGCGGCATCGCCGGAAAAATAATCATCACCAAGTTCACCACGAACCCCAGGATCTAATGACAATTTTTCACGAATTAATTTAACAGCTTTTTCAACCTTTTTTTCAAAACCATTTTCGGCTTCCTGCTTAGGCAGTGTTTCAAATTTCATAAAATGTTTATTTATTATTAAAAAAAATTAGCCAGCTGCCGCGCGGCCTGTTGGCGCATACTTATTTTATTTTTTTCTTCTGTCGTCATTTCGGCAAAAGTTTTATCATAATTATCTGGCCTAAAAATAGCGTCCCAACCAAAACCATTACTACCACGCGGTTCAACAATCTGACCACTAATCGCCCCTTCAAAATAATGACACTGACCTAATTCATTAATATAGCCGATAACTGTTCGGGCTTCAGCCGTCAAATCACCGCTTCTTTTTAATAGCTCGTAAATACCGGTCGTGCCTAAAGACTTTAAAAACCATTTGATCAGCGGGCCGGGAAAACCATTTAAAGCTTTAAAATAAAGCGAAGTATCTTCAACAATAAAACAGCCGCCATGACTAGCTCTGGCAGCTTGTAGTTTTTCATAAATAACCGCTTGTGGATCGAGTTCTTGGATTTCCGGCAAATCAAGCTCAAGTTGCTGAATAGCAGGAATAATTGCTTTAACTTCAGTAAACTTCCCTGAATTGCCAGTAATAAAATAAAGTTCCATAAATTACCTCAATTATTAATATCTTTATTATAGCAAAAACAGAACTTAATCGACAGGGAGTGAAAAATTCTTGACAATAATCTTATTATATTGTTATATATAAACAACTGGTTTTGGCCAGAATAAAACAAAAAGGAGGCCTATCATGGCACTCACAGAAACAAGAAAGGGCGAGATTGCCCTACTGGTGCTCATTAATAAAATGAGCAAAGTTGGCGTAAGGGTTTCGAAAGAAACCAAAAGAACTGTTAACAACCAAGCATTAGCTATGGGAATTAACCCCGAAGAGCTAATGAACTTCCAAGCTTTCTTGACTATGGAAATCTTGAAAAAAGTTTTTCCTCAGAACAATTTCAAAAACTTCGAAGACAAACTTAGTGATGAGAAAAAAGGCCAATTGGCTATCCTCATTATAAAAGAAGATGCTATCCGAAACGGCGTTACTATCAGCAAGGAAATAATAAGGGAATTCAAAAACGTCGCCAAAGAAATCGCTGTTACTGAAGAAGAGATTGTCGACTTTGTCCAAGAAATCATCGGCGACTTATTGGAAAAAGTCTTTTAAAACAAAAAGCGACAGGGTGGACCCAAATTGGTCCCTAAAGGGGTAATTACTTTCCGTCAAAAGACCGGAAGTAGAACAAGAACCTCTCCCCTCGCTTTAGCCACACTCCAAGTAGTGTGGCTTTTATTTTATATTTTTACAATAAAGGATTATAGCCAAAAAAGACTTCTTCACTATCTAGATATGAATCATTGTCGGTATCAGCTTTTTGTGGATCAGTTTTCCGATCATTTTCTTCAAAATCACTTAAACCATCAGCATCAGAATCATTAACAATTTGATAATTAACAAAAATTGATTCATCAATTTCAAAAATTAGTTTATTCCAACTATCTTTATATAGTTTTTTAGCTAAAGCTTCATCCTTAATCCAAACTAAATGCCCCTGTTCATTGTCAGCAACTCGATAAACCTTGGAAAATCCCTTTATTTTAATTAACGAATTTTTACTAAAAAATAAATTTTTACCCAAAGAATATTGAGCTAATTCATTACTAGAAACAACTTTAATAGCAGGTTTTTTCTGATAAAAATAAGAATTAAAAACTTTTTCCGATAAACTATGTTTAACTTGATTATTGTCGATAAAATAGATTTCTGTTCCTTGGTTAGATTTTAAGAAATTAGCTGGCGCTTCGCTAATGCCACATAATCTAGCTGTTTCCGGTGAACCACCCGTACAACCACCTGGATAAGTTGAAATTATTCGTCGAGATTGACGACCATTAATACATTCACCCCATTCGCTATAACCCCAAGACTGACAAATTGGCCTATTAATAGGGCCAGTGATTGTAGTTGTAGCAACTGTGGTGGTGGTAGTAGTAATTACGGGAATGGTTGTTGTAACAATCTCGGAACTAGTTGTGGAACCAGCATCAGAAATTATAACAAAATTGTTAACCTCCTGATCATTATATTTAGCAAACCCACCACCAACAGCAATCTGATTATCAGATCTAGCAGCCATTGTAAAAATGGAGCCACTAAATCTATTGGCAGAGCTGAATTTTTCATCCAAAACTCCCTGAGAATTAATCTTAATAATTCTACCAACCTCTTTTCCGTTATAAGAAGTAAAATCACCACCCAAAATCATATCACCATTTTCATAAAAAAGAGCTGCTTTGACAAAATTATTTAACTCCGGACGAAAATTTTTATCTAATGTTCCATCTTTATTTAACCTAGCCAAGGCTAACACTGGTTCATTATCATACTTAATAAATTCACCAACAATAATTAATCGACCATCTGGTTGAATAAAAATTCGCTCCAATGGACCGCTTGCTCCCTGACCGCTCTGAAAACTTTGATCCAAAGTTCCATCAGCATTTAAACGAGCAATATATCTTTGAGAAACTTTATTATAGCTAGTAAAACGACCAACAATAACAATTTTACCATCAGACTGAACTACTAAATCATCAATTGGAGCATCATAAAAAACATCATTTTGAATAACACCAGCACGAATACCGTTAAATTGAGGCCCAATTTGAGGATCAAAACTCTGATCAAGAGAACCATCAGCATTCAATCGAGCAATACCATTTCTTTTGATATCACCATAATTTTTAAGACTACCGGCAATAATTATCTTGCCATCTGGTTGAAGCTTAACAACATTAATTAAACCATCAATTTCTTTACCTGATTGATTAAAACTCTTATCTAGTGATCCATCTTTATTTAATCTGGCAATACCTTTAACTTTGACTCCATTATATTCAGAAAAAGTTCCAATAATTAAAATCTTATCGTCTGGCTGACTAATGGCTTTGACAGCAATATTATTAACTCCTTGCCCGACCTTAAAGTCTTTATTAACTGTCCCATCAGCATTTAGTCCAACAATTTTATTGCAAAGCTGTTCACCGTATCTACTAAAAGCACCATATAGAACCATTTTATCACCTGATTGAATCATAACCGATTGAACAACCTTATCGGTTCCCTTATTAGTACTGGCGGCAAAAACATTACTAACAGGACAATAGCAAAGCAAAACCACTGCTAGACTTAATGCCAAATTTTTTTTCATAAAATTTTATTAACTAAAACAAATAAACAAATAAATTACCAACTGCCACTACTACCGCCACCACCAGATGATCCACCGCCAAAGCCACCAAAACCGCCACCACCAGATCTACCAGATCCTCCACTACCACCAATCCACCAAGGAATATTTCCTCGCTTTTTTCCAAGACTATATTGCTTGGAAACAATATAGTCAAACAATAATCCAACCGGCAATAAAACAACAATTGAAACTATACCAGAATAAATAAACCCTTTGACAAGACCGACGATAAAACCGATGACACCACCCAATAATCCGCCTAGCCACCAAGACTTGCTTCGACCCAAGATTGCTGACAACCAGATAAATCCAAAAAAGATTAAAGCAACCATCATGTCCCAATTGGAACTATTATTGGAACTATTTTGATTTGCTTGATATTCACCCTTGGTTGCCAAGATTATTTTATCAATCGCCCCATCGATTCCTTTATAAAAATTGTTGTCTCTAAAGGCTGGTTTCATTATCTGATTAATAATTGATCCGGCTTGGGCGTCAGTTAAAGCACCTTCAAGGCCATAGCCAACCTCAATTCTCATTTCTCGATTATTCTTGGCTACCAAAATTAGTATTCCATTATCTTTACCCTCTTTACCAATACCCCAGTCTTGAAACAACTGTACTGCAAAATTTTCAATAGTATCGTTTTGTAAATCATCAATAATAACAGCTGAAATTTCATTACTTGTCTCTTTTTCAAATGATACTAGCTTATTCTCTAGCTGTTGCTTCTGCTCAGCATTGAGAGTACTAGAAAAATCATTAACAAAACCGGCTGGTTGACCCAGATTATAATAAGCCAAAGCTGTATTAGCAAAAATAAATAAACTCAGGCCAACAAAAATTATTTTTAATAATTTAACAATTTTCATTATCGATTAATTAAATCAACTTTGGGGGTGGTTTCAGCACCGGCTTCAGCTTCAAAATAAACCCTTTCCGAATAATTAAGCATATTGGCTGCTAAATTAGTTGGGAATCTTTTTATCTTAACATTGAAATTTTGAACAACATCATTATATCTTTTTCGTTCAACACTAATTCGATTTTCGGTTCCCTCTAATTGAGTCATTAATGTTTGAACATTTTCTGCTGATTTTAATTCTGGATAATTTTCCATAATTGCAATCAACCGAGATAATGAACCTTCTAATTGAGTTGCAGCAGTTGCTTGTTGTTCGGCATTGCTGGCGTTGGTATAATTGGCTCTTGCTTTAGAAATATCACCAAAAACAGCTGTCTCTTGAGACATTACTCCCTTTACTGATTCAACTAAATTGGGAATTAAATCAAGACGTCGTTGATATTGAGTGTCAATTTGAGCCCATTGGTTGTCAACAGCTTCATTGGCAGTAATTAAACTATTATAGGTTAACCAAAAATAGCCACCAATAATTACAATCACAGCCCCAACGATAACAAAAGCTTTTTTCATAGTTTATTTTTAATTTAATATTAAATAATTATACTATTAAAATAGTTAGAATACAAAAATACTTTTCACAAAAAACCACCTACTTAGTCAAAACAAGAAAAACAAGATAAGCCAAATAAAGACTAAGCATAATTATTCCTTGCCATCTTTCAATCACTCTTTTCTTGCCAATAAACATGATTGAAAAAAGCAATAAACTAGCCAAAATAGTCATGGCAATGTCACGATTAGCACTAGTATTAAAAGGTAAAGGATGGATGATCGCACTAGCACCTAAAATCCAAAAAATATTAAAAATATTAGAGCCAACCACATTACCAATAGCAATATCCGATTGCTTCTTACAAGCAGCCATGGCTGAGGTAGCTAATTCTGGCAAAGAAGTACCAATGGCAACAATTGTTAAGCCAATCAAAGATTGACTAACCCCTAAATTACTAGCAATTTTTATTGCTCCATTAACGATCCATTGGCCACCCAAAGTAAGACCAATTAATCCTAAAATAATAAATAACAGCGCTTGCCAATTTTTCATTAACTTTATCTCTTGATTGCCAAGTTCCTCATCCACCGCTGTCTTAGCGATACCAAAAGTATAATAAAGAAAAATTATAAAAAATAACAATAAAATTAAACCATCAGTCCTGGTAATCGCGGAAAAACTACCACCATCCAGCAAAACATCATTAGCCATAACACCTAAAGC
>CAZXQE010000017.1:0-10912 GCA_964643015.1 uncultured Gammaproteobacteria bacterium | reverse complement strand
TTGGATTATTCAAAACCCTAATTCGATCAATTGCCCAGCCAGCCTGGTAACATTTATCAGCTAAAAATTGGCTTGGTGCAATAAATAATTTAATACCACGATCATAAGTCCGCCGAGCCTGATGAATTGACGACTCCAAACTAACTAAAAAACTTTGACTTAATGAATTTTTAAAACATCTTTCCCTAAAACAATGCCAAAAATTGCCATCCAAGCACTTCTCACAAGGTCGACCATGATTGAGCATCTGATAGTTAGGACAAACCAACTTATAATCATGGAGCGTCATAACCACTGGCACTCCAGCTTCACGAGCCGCATCAATAATTGATGGTGACAATTGATGATAAATATTATGAGCATGAATAATATCCGGTTTGATTTTTTTTAATAACCGTTTAAATTGAAACTTACTTTCCAGGCTATAAATAACTCTTAAAGGAGCCTTGATTTTATCAATTAAACTTGGCTGCTCGAAGTTAATATTACTTGGCCAATAGCCGCTATTATCATCAGGCAAATTGCGCTGATCATTCATGCAAAATTTAACAACCTCATGGCCATTAGCCAATAATCTTTCCGTTAACTCAATAAAATATTTATCCGCTCCACCTCTGGGATAATTGAATTTATTAACTTGCAGTATTTTCATCAGTTTGTTTTAATTTTTTATAAAAATCTTCATACCTAACAACCGTCATTTCAATTGAAAAATCAGCCTTAACTTTTTTCTGTAAATTTTCAGCACAGCTAGTTAATTGACGTAAATCTCCAGTAAGATATTTATTTAGATATTTAGCTAATTGACCTGTCTGTTCTGGTTTAAATAAATAACCATCCTTTTTATCAACAATAATCTCTTTAATCCCATCAACTCGACTGGCAAAAATTGGCCTGCCCGCCGCCCCAGCTTCTAAGGCCACCAGTCCCAAACCCTCCCAGCGAGACGGCATAATAAAAACATCTAGCTCCCCTAAAAATTTTGGCATATCAGCCACATGCCCAACAAAAAAAACTTTTTCTGCAAGACCAAGATACTCAGCCAATTGCTTAAGACCTTCAGCTTGCCTACCGGTTCCGGCAACTAAGCATTGCCAGTTAATTGTTTTAGGTAATTTAGCCAATTCTTCCAACAGTAAATCAAAACCCTTTTGTGGCACCAAACGCCCCACAGCCCCAAACCGCCAAAGATAGTTAGGGCTTTCAATCTTGCGCCAATCAAAACGAATATTATAAAACTTACCATAATCAACGCCATTATAAATCACTTCAATAATCTCCCCCCGGTAACCATATCGCTTAATCACATCTTTTTTAACCGCCTCCGAAACAGCAATTATCTTATCGGCTGATTTTCGAAAAAGTTTTTTAAAAAAGATCACTCGTCTTGGTTCATCTTTATCCAGGTTATGTTCAATGCTGATTATTTTATCAACCTGAGCCAATCGGCCAATCGGGCGATAAATATCAGCTGCCAGCTGAGTTTGTAAAATATCTGGCCCTACCTCTTTTAAATATCTAAATAGCCGCCAGGCAATAATAATCGTTCTAAAAACCTTGACTAGCAAATTATTGGTTTGTCCGTAATTAGATAACAATCTAATATTTATTCCTTTAGCTGCCAATTCCTTACGCCACTGCTCGGCATCATCCGAACCAGCCTTAAGACAGCAGATATTTATTTCAAACTTTTGCTTATCTAATCGCTTTAGAATATCAACCATCAATCTTTCAGCACCACCAATAAATAAATGAGGCGTCAAACAGACTATTTTAATCAACTGATTGTTATTTTCTTTTTTGATCATATTTGATTAACTGTCCAACAATTAAGGTCAAAGCTACTGGCAGCCAGACTCGGCCTTTATAATAAGAGGTATTAAAAAATTGGAAAAATAAACCACCGAAAGAACCAAGAACCAAAGGAATTATCCAAGCTTCACTATCCTGATTATCTCGCCAAAGCTTGAGCCAATATTTAACTAAAGCAAAAAATAAAATAAAATAAGTTAAAAGACCAATTAAACCATTTTCAGCAATTAATTTTTGAATGATACCATGAGAATCAATTGGATCACCATACTTGGCCGTAAAGCGCAAATTATTACCAACCATCCGGAGATATTGTCCACTACCCAAGCCAAAAAGTGGCTGTTGAATAAAATTATCAATCGATATTTGTAACAGCAATGCTCTATTTTCAGTTGAGCTAAAATTAGACACCTGCAAGTCACCCATTCTAAGCCACAAAGGCAAAGCCAATATTACTAAAATTCCACCCATCAGCAGCCAGCCAATTTTTTGGCGACTATTCTTTAAAAAGAACCACCAAATAACTAGCTGTAAAGCAGTTGTAATCCAAGCAGCTCGAGAAAAAGTTAATAAGGTTAGAATTAAACAAAAGAAAAAAATAATATCTAGCCAATGCTGTCTGGTTTTATTTTTTACCAAGCCTCTTGCGGCTAGCAAAAACATATTGCTAACGACTAAAAACTCCGCAATTAAATTATGATTATAACCTAGCCACCAATGTCCCCATAGTGATGTTGGTTGAACTCGAAAAAAAATATCACTAAATGACTGTTGTGTTAACGACCATAAACCAACTAAACTACTGCCAATTCCAGCAATAATTACCCCCCATAAAAGCCAACGCCATTTTTGCCAAGTATTTACCAAATTAGCTGGAACAACAATATAAAAAAGATAAGCAAAAATAATGGTCTTAAGACTATATTTAATTGATTCAATCGGCCAAGCTCCCAAGGCTGAGCTAATTAAAATCGCTGCTAAAAAGAAAAACCAATACTGACCAAGCGGCCAAATTATTGGTTGTAATTTTCTTTTAACTAAAGACTGATAACAATATCTTCCAACAAAAATAGAACCAGTTAGTAGAGCTAAAAAATCGCTAATTCTCATACCACCCAAATTTCCAGGTAAGCGGCAATCGATTAGAGGTAGAGTTAAAGCACTTAAAAACAAGCCGGCTAGCATTAAAAATTCCAGCGGCTTTATTTCATTAACTATCTGGTTATTTAACCCTCTTTTTATTTGCTTCATAACAACTTTATATTGTCACAAAACCGGCTAAAAGTAAAGGCTTTTACTAGTTTAAAAATAAAAAATCCACCAAGTCGATATCTGCAGTTAAGCATTACCAACTTAGTGGATTAAGTTATGGTTTGACGGTAATTATCTCATCGCCTAATTGGCGAGAATAAACACCGTCTTTTGAGTTAAATATCAGAGGACCACGCTGACTTGAAGACAAATTTTTCAGCTCTTGGAGCTTATTTAGTTTTTCTTCAGTTAGAGTTAAATTATTACTTAAGCAAAAGTAAGCATTGTCCACTAATAACGAAGTGTTATAGGCCATTTCTGTCCGATCACCTGTGCCTTGAATTAGCACTATTGGCCACTGAGAAGCCAAACGCATAGCTTGATTCCAGTCACCGTGAGCCTTGGTTGGAAAATCTTCCAACATTCGACCATTAACTTTGTCTTGATAAAACAAAGATAAGTGATTCCCTAATATTAAGAAGTTTTGTCCTTTAGCCTGGCGAATGCCATTCAAAAACGAATCAACCCCTCGATACCAAGCATAGTCAATGGCTTTAAGACCATCGACTTGACCATCAAGGCTTAGATCAATCGGCCCCAACCACGACACCTCATCGTAGAGGTTGTCTAGGAAAAGACCATCCCAAACAGAATTATTCAAAACATTTTCGAGGAGAATTTCCTCTATATATCTTGAATAATTATAACCATTAATTATTGGACAAAGATCACTTTGATTAAGGACTTTCATCCCCTGCCAAAACACAAGCTGCTTACCATCTGGCCCTTTAAGCAGCCACTGAGGGAATTTTTCCTCAATAGTCTTGCTCAACAGAGCACCAAATGGACGGTTAGCTGGAATCGGCTCACCCCAAATCTCGAAAAAATTGACATAACAGACAATTTTAATCTGTGGATTTAATCTTTTCAACTCTTTCAGCCTCTCGGGGTTATTGAAAAGATTTTCCAAATCCACTATTGCCAAATCATGTTTGGCAATATTCACCATATCAGCTTCCGGCATGACTGGACTTGTCCAATAAACAGCTGAACCAATAGCCTCAAGGTTTAAGCTAATAAGCATTAATGCCAGCAACCAGAATACGAGTAAATAACTCTTCTTCATTTTCCCCTCCTAAAAAGTAAGGGCGGTTTTATGGCCGCCCTTGAAAGTGTTATTGTTTTTACCATATCATCAAATTTTAAAATCTGATGACATAGTAATTGCCTGTTTTACTCATTGGGCGATCAGACCAACCGGTCCGATTGCCTCTGAGGTACGGTTTGAAATCATTTGGCATCTCATTGCCAAAGATTTCACGATACCAGGCCTTGACAGCAACAACTGGCATTTTCACCAGATTGCCGTCGTAATCAATCCCATTAGATGATTCGCCTGGTCGAAGGACCATGTTGGCAGGCCGGCCAAACTGATTTGGGACGACTTTATCAAAATCGTGGCCCAAATTGTTAACCAGCTCCCAAAACAGGAACTTGTCATTACCCATATAAATACAGAATTCGGTGGGTGTGCCACCGTTAACTGCATGACTCTGAGTAGTGGCATTTGACCCGCCAACTGAAGACTGGTTTACAGTTGACTGCTCAACACTTTGTTGCTGAACAGATTGTTGTCCAACATTTTGCTGTTGAACAGTCTGTTTCTCAACCGTCTGTTGTTTGACAGTCTGTTTACCAGGACGATCGCGATAGACAATTCTTGGCTTCGCGATCATTTTCTGACACTGAACCACTCTAACTTTAAGAGTATCGGTATTTTTAGCTGCCGCATAGGCATAATACAACGACTCTTTTATTAAAGTCTGGTTCGAATCAACAACAGTTTTAATGTCATTAACCTTGCCGTCAATTCCAGCCACTGCTTCATTTAGTTGACTCACTTGAGAGCCAAGGCCCTTAACAACTTTGGTAGTTGAGCAGTTGCTCAACAAAAGTGCAACCATTACCACAATTATCAAGACAACGATACTGATCGCTGCCGCAAGATTCTTCTTATTCATTTTTTCCTCCCTATTTTTAGAACTCAATTCCGAGTTCTAATTTAAAATTTGGTTGACCTATCGTATTTTCAATCTCATAGTAGGCTTTCACCTTATGAAATTGGATTCCAATCCCCTCAAAACCCCGGTCTTGCCCACGACTTTCGCCATGAATATGACGATAACCGCCGCGAACAAATAATCCTGACGATACCCCCTTACATAACCACTGCTCAACATAAGCACTGGTTTGTCTTGGGGAATAAGGTGCGACTTCTTCCAAAACCCCAAAATTATCAGACATTGCTTCGGACTCAATTTGTCCGATGTAAGTAGCTGATAGAGCGGTTTTTGGTAACCACTTACGAGCCCCATTATTATAGGCATCGATCCAGAGATCGGTTACCCATAATTTATTCTCCTGGGTTTTTGACCAGTTGACGCCGCTGCGGCCTTCAACACGGTTAAACCCATAGAGAGCCTTAAGACCCCAATAGTTAAACCATTTGCCACCGAAACACAGTTCTGGTGCCAAACCGATTTTCACGGTCTGACCAGACTGGTGAAAGTCGCCATAGCCACAAAAATCATTGCCAAATTCGGCAAAAATTCCTGTATTCATTTTACCCAAAGAGACTGGTCTCCAGGTAAAATTACCGTACTGAAATTCCCCGCCTCCATCACCGTTCCAGAACCAACCGGTTCCAGCTGAGACATTAGCGACCTTGTTAAGATTAAAAATCTTGTCAAGATTTAAAATCTTGCCAGACGGTTGTGTTCCCTGAGCAGCATTTTGGTTAGCCATACTGTTTGGCAACAATAAATTACTACCAGCAGGCTGACCACCATGTTGTTGAACTGAATTTTGCTGAGTTGCCCCAGCCAATTCTAGTCCAAGCCCAATCCAAATGGTATAGGGTGGCTCAATTCCGTTGAGCTGAGCCAATTGTTGCAATGTTAAACCATGAGCGGCGGCAATACTCGCCAGAGTATCGCCATCCTTCACCGTATAAGTTGCCCCAAATACTGAGGCGAACAAAAATACGGCGACGAGAAGCATGATGCTTTTCTTCATTTTTTTCCTCCCCGCCTCATTTTCGAGGCATTTTTATTTAATTGTTAAAGATCGCCGCTAATTGCGGTTCCTTAGTCGGCCAAACGAGCTGACCAACTAAAAAACTCAATTAACGAAATATATTATCAATATTACCACCGCGAGACAGATTTTCGGTGATATCTTGGCCAGCCAAAACCGTTTCAGTCGCTAAATTTTGCGGCACAAAGCTATTTTCAACTTGTTCCATTACTGCAGCTATTTCAACTGGTTCGACTGGATTTTCTGGCCTAGCTAATTCTTCCTGACTAATTACTGGTTCAGCAACATAATCTTCAATTGCCTCTGAACTAGGCCAATTAATAACCGCTTCATCAATTTCATTATTTTCACTACTAGCACTAACCAAATAAATATGAAATAAGCCCAGGAGTAAACCTAAAACAAAAGCCAAAGAAAAATTAATTGGTAGATTTGGTTTAGCTGGCCAAAGAGACACTAACGGCTCATCAATTACTTTCAAAACCACCTTATCTCCAAGACCATGATAAAAATTATTCTTAGTAATCAAATTATAATTAATGGCTCGAACTAAATTTTCAGCCTGCTGTTTATCCGGATGATAGGCTTTAACACTAATAATTCCCGAATCATTTAAAGCTTTAACTTCAATGGTTTTTTGCCATTTACTCATCCGCTTTTTAGAAGTATTACCAAAATAAGCACTATCAATCTGATAGTCCGGCTTAACAGTGGCTTCAAAAAATGAACTAGAATAAGTCACTTGAGCTAGTAATGAACTCAAATATTCATTAGTCTTGGAAATCTGATAAGGATCAGTTGTCTGACGATAATCCGGCACCACTAAAATCTGACTTTCAGCCGAATATTTCAATGGTTGAACAAAACTAAACAATGTTACCACTGCCAAAAGACCAATTAACCACCACCAGATAATCGCCTGTTTTTCTTTAATTATTTGCCAAAAAGAATTAATCATTTTTATTTACTTTTCTTATTTTAAATATTGACCTAATAATCTAACATAGTTTTAAAAATTTGTCAATAGTAAAACACTAGCCCAATAATTAAGCTAGTGTTTTAGTGCTAAACTAATTCTTCTTTTTATTTTTTTTGCAAGAAGCGAAAAATACTATCCGCGGCTATCGCTCCTTCACTACAAGCTGTCACAATTTGTCTTAAACCATTAGAAGCTGTTGTCAAATCACCAGCCGCCCAAACTCCAGCTAAATTAGTAGCCTGCTGATTATCAACAACAATATAACCACGGTCATCAATTTGGCCAGTCATTGCTTGAAAAATACCAGTAGCCGGATCACTACCGATTTCAATAAATAAACCTTCGAGATTGAGATTTACTACTTGACCAGATTGTTCTAACTCGACTCCGGTTAGTTTGTCTTCTCCTAATAATTTCTTAACTCGACTGCTAGCTTGTTGCTTAATATTGTCTCTTTTATTTATTTCTTCCAACCAACTTGGTTCAGCCGATCCAGGCACAACGCCAGTATAAATCCAGTGAACTTCCTTAGCAATGTCAGCTAAATAAAGGACTGCCGTGGCTGCACTATTACCACCACCTAAAACACCAACAATTTTATCCTTAAAAAAAGGACCATCGCAGGTAGCGCAGTAAGCAAGACCTTTGCCCAATAATACCTGCTCTTTTTCATCACCTAGCCGGCGACGTTTAGTACCAGTAGCTAAAAGAATGGTTTTAGCTTTTAAGCTTTGACCACTAGCTAATTTAACTGAAAATTCCGGATAAACCCCAGAAATTTCAATTGCTTCGCTAGTAATTATTTCAGCCCCTAGACCGCTGGCGTTGGCTTCAATTTTTTGTGCTAATTCCCAGCCGTTAATGCTAACTTCACTAGGAAAATTACAAATGCGATGAGCCTCAGTCATAGTTCCACCTGGCAATGAACCAATAATGGCATGTTTAACCTTGTAACGACTAGCATAAATTGAAGCCGTTAGCCCAGCCGGACCAGCTCCAATAATGACTAAGTCGTAAATTTGTTCAGTCATACTAAACTATCTTAGCCAAAATTTCATTTTTCAAAGTCTCCTGTTGTCTTAGGCCATTCATTTCACCGACAACTTGTCCATTTTTAAAAATTTTAATCGTCGGCAAGCCTTGAATACCATATTCAGTCAACAATGATTGATTAGCTGGATCATTAGCATCAACCTTAACTATTTTAACCTGACCAGTCAGTTGACCAGCCAAATCATCAACCATCGGAGCCATCATTTTGCAAGCGCCACACCAGGGAGCCCAAAAATCAACAGCAACCGGAAGCTGACTATCTAGCACTTCGGCTTTAAAATTACTGGCAGTTAATTCTAGAATTTCTGACATAAATATAAACTTAAATTACTAAACAAAAAATCAATTTACTTCCTTAAAGCATAATTAAAAATCTTTTTAACCTCTGGCTTGCTTTTAACCGTTTTTAAACAACGATCGAGTTGCTCTTCTAAAACTTTTTCCATTACCGCATCTAGACCAGACTTGGTGGCTTTAATTTGAGTAATCATTGAAGCACAATCTGACTTACCATTGGCAATTGCCTTTTTTAAAGCAGTTAGCTGACCAATAATAATGTTAATACGTTGCTCTGGGGTTCGTGCTCCAGAAAAAAATCCTGTGGCCATAATTTTATTTTAAAGATGAATTAAGTCTAAAATCATTATAGCATACCCCCTAGTGGTGTCAAGTAACTCAGACTTAATAAGGAAATTCTTTATTTAGTGCATCAGAATAATAAAACTCATAACCTAGGCCGCCAAAGCTATAATCACGACCATTAATATTTATTTTAGAACCACCAACTTGTGGATTGTCTTTGGGTTTAGAATTATTAAAACCAATATTAAATAAAGTCACCAGTATTTCTGGCCGCCTACTAATATCATACCCGGCTTTTGACCATTGCTCAATTACCTGGGCTAGGTATAGACCACCATAAAGATAAGAATAATAATGATCTTTTTCATTAGTTAATCTTTGATAACGAGTTTTTGTTTCATTGCCGCTTGGCAATGTCAATAGCATTTCTTTGTCTGAACCTAAATAAAAAGCTGATTGACGATCTCGCAAATGTTCTTCCGTAGCTATTGCTGTCTTTTCTTTAATTGCCATCACTCCCCAAGCCATTTTATTAGCACTAGCCAAGATATTTAATGGCTTAAAGAATTTCTCAAACAGCTCTCTCTGAGTATAATAAAGCCTCAGTTGTTCAACAATCGCCGCTGAAACTAAAATTCGTGGTTTAATCCCGGCTTGTTTGGCGGCTTTTTCAATCACTGCCTTGTCTTTAATTAAAGCTTTCTCAATCACTGTCCATTCCTCACCATTTTGCCAAGTAAACAAACCTTTTTCTGCTGACCAATCCAAACTATCCAAAATAGCCTGTTTTTTTTCTACTTTTTCTAAACATTGTGCCAAAAATTGATCAACTACCTTTTCTTGACCAGAACGATAAGTCAACCATTGACTTAGAGCCGCTGCCGTTACAAAACGCCACCCCAATTCTGGCTGAGCAATTGCTGTTCGCCAAGTTTTAATTGGCGCAACATAACCAGCTTGATTAATTATTTTTAATTGGCAAACAGTACTAGTTGTTAAATTATCAATTAGCACACCAAGAGAACTAGTCGCAGCCGTCGGCAAAGATACTGACAAATCAATAACAGTGTCCATTGCATCATTTTGATTTTGTTCACCATCTTCTTTATTTTCCATTTTATTACTATTCTCTAACGGCAATACTTGATTATACCAAGAAGAGTCTTGATCAATTTGACCAGTAACATTGGTCCAACCATAACGAACCGCCAAAAAAGCAGCTGTCCAACCAAGCAAAACCAAGCCGAAAGTTACCAACAGCGTTAAACTAATTATTTTAATTATTTTCTTCAATTTCATGCTCTGTTTTATTTACCCTATCTTTAAAATACCATTGCCAAAAATCTTTAGCTATAGGCACGGCAGAATCAGTGCTTTCGCCACCACCTTCAACCAAAATCGTTAAAGTCATTTCTGGGTTATCAAAAGGAGCAAAGCCAGTAAACCAGGAGTGGGTTTCCTTACCACTGCCAAATTGAGCTGTCCCCGTTTTTCCAGCAACCGCCACTGGTAAAACTTGTAAACTTCGAGCACTACCAGCCAAAACAGTCTGCCGCATTCCCCGTCTAACTATCTCAATATTTTCGGCATCAACCATATTTTCACTATTCTTTTTAGGCTCCATAGTTTGATAGATTGCTTCGTCACCACTAAGTATCTCTTTAACTAAACGTGGCCGATAAAATTTACCACCATTAGCAAAAATAGCCGTATAATTGGCAACTTGTAGCGGCGTCACCAGTAAATAACCTTGCCCGATTGATAAATGATAGGTATCACCAATATACCACTGCTCACCGGTTTTTTCTTTTTTCCAAGCTGCCGTCGGAACCAATCCGCTAGCTTCACTGGCCAAATCAATACCGGAAATTTTTCCCAAACCAAATTTAGTTAAATACTTGTCAATTCTTTCCAAACCTAGACCAGTAAATTTATCATACCCCCCACCGATATAATAAAAGAAAGTATTAACTGATTCAGCGATCGCCTTAGTAACATTGGTCCAACCATGACCACCAGACTTCCAATCAGGAAAACTCCATTGGCCAATTCTTAGTCCACCGGTGCTGGTAAAACCAGTTTTTTCATTAACCACTCCTTCTTGCAAAGCAGCGGCGGCCATAACAACCTTAACCGTTG
>CAZXQE010000016.1:2827-11013 GCA_964643015.1 uncultured Gammaproteobacteria bacterium | reverse complement strand
TATAAAGGAGGAAACCTTGATGTGTACTGGTCAAGCTATTTGGGTGGAATTATTATTGATCGGGCGATTGGGAGAAGTGATTTTTTAATAAAACGTCAGCCCGTCTCACGATTTTGTCCTGATTAAATTTTTAACCGTTAACTAAATAGTTAACGGTTTTTTTATTTCTTTTTTAGTATTTCTTTTAGGTATTGTCCAGTAGCGCTATTTTTATTATTAGCAATTTCTTTAGGGGTGCCTTCGGCCACCAATTGACCACCTTTTTCTCCGCCCATTGGTCCAAGATCAATTAACCAATCAGCGGTTTTAATGACATCGAGATTGTGCTCAATCACCAAGACAGTATTGCCTTTATCAACTAATTGGTGGAGGACTTCTAAAAGTTTATGGATATCGGCAAAATGAAGCCCAGTAGTTGGTTCGTCTAGAATATAAAGAGTTTTACCAGTGCTTTTACGAGCTAATTCAGTGGCTAGTTTGACTCTTTGAGCTTCACCACCAGAGAGAGTAGTGGCTGACTGACCAAGCTTGATATAGCCTAGGCCAACTTCATTTAGAGCGGCAATTTTATCTTTAATCGCTGGTTGGTTGGCAAAGAAAGTTGAGGCTTCTTCAACAGTCATTTCTAATATTTCATAGATGTTTTTGTCTTTGTAGTGAATTTCTAGAGCTTCTTGATTATAGCGTTGACCATGACAAACTTCACAAGTTACATAAACATCGGGTAAAAATTGCATCTCAATCTTGGTCATACCGTCACCATGACAAGCTTCACAGCGTCCGCCGGTCACATTAAAAGAAAAGCGACCTGATTTGTAACCACGAAGTTTAGCTTCGGGTAAACTGGCAAAAAGATCACGAATCGGTGAGAAAGCGCCAGTATAAGTGGCTGGATTGGAACGAGGGGTGCGACCAATTGGGGTTTGGTCTATTTCAATCACCTTATTAATATATTCAAGACCATCAATTCGTTCGTGTTTACCAGGATCGTCAGCTGATTGATAGAATTTTTGCTTTAAAGCTTTAGCTAAAATATCAGTGACTAGAGTTGATTTTCCGGAGCCAGAAACCCCAGTAACGGCAATAAATTTACCTAAAGGAAAATTAACAGTTAGGTTTTGTAAATTATTTTGAGAGGCACCAACAATAGTTAAATTATGACCGTTGCCAGAACGATATTTTTTAGGCAGCGCAATGGTTTTTTTACCTGATAAATATTGGCCGGTTAGAGATTTAGGATTGGTCATAATTTGCTTAGCAGTGCCTTCGGCAATAATTTTGCCGCCGTGTTTACCAGCACCAGGCCCGACATCAATAATATGGTCAGCTTCAAGCATAGTTGCTTCGTCGTGTTCAACGACTAGAACACTATTGCCTAGGTCTTTTAGATTTTTTAAGGTTTCGATTAGTTTATCATTGTCTTTGGGATGAAGACCGATTGATGGTTCATCTAAAACATAGAGAACGCCAGTTAAAGCTGAACCAATCTGTGTAGCCAGGCGAATACGTTGAGCTTCGCCACCAGACAGAGTAACAGCCGAGCGATTGATGGTTAGATAATCTAGGCCGACATTAAGTAAGAATTGCAAACGACTGTTAATTTCTTTAAAAATTAAATGTCCGATTTGTTGTTGTTTTTTATTAAGAATATTGCTGGTCGCTAACTCTTGAAAGAAAACATGATTTTGAGCAATAGTTTGCTCCGATACTTCAAAAATTGATTTACCAGCTAGTTTTACTCCCAAAAATTCAGGTTTTAAGCGCTGACCATGACAGACTGGGCAAGGAATTGTCCGCATGTATTTTTCAATTTCTTTGCGAATATAATCACTTTCGGTATTCTGGTAGCGTTTATAAAGACTAGGCAATACACCCTCAAAACGGGTATTGAGAGCGCTCAAGCCATTGGTGCTGGGTAAGGTATAAACGACATCGCCAGTACCATTAAGCAAGATTTCTAGCTGTTGGTCAGTTAAATTTTTAATTGGTGTATTGAGGTCAAAACCATTTTGACTAGCCACGACACCAACGACGCGGGTCGACCAGAGCTGGCTAGAATAGCCGTAATGCGACCAAGGACGAATAGCGCCTTGAGCAATGGTTAGATTATAGTTAATAACTAATTCTGGTATTATTTCCAGTTTTGTTCCGAGACCAGAGCAGTGTGAACAAGCACCGTGTGGTGAATTAAAAGAAAAACTACGCGGTTCGATTTCTGGTAAACTGATACCACAGTGAGGACAGGCAAATTTTTGCGAGTAAATTTTTTCCGTGGCTTGATCAATAAGCTCAGCCGTGGCAACTAAGCCATTGGATAAGTCTAGGGCTTTATCAACGGCTTCAGTAAGGCGAGTACGGTTTTCGGTTTTTTCATCAATAGTCAGGCGGTCAATAACGATTTCTAAATTGTGTTTCTTTTGTTTATCAATGGCTAAGCTCTGAGCTTCTTCTAGATCATAATATGATTTATCCCAGCGGACACGATTGAAACCAGCTCGACCAATGGCAGTTAAAACATTTTTGTGTTCACCTTTTTTATCGCGGACGAGTGGTGATAGAATAGCAATTTTTTGACCTTGGTTTTGTTGGTAGATTTGATCAACTATTTCGTCTAAAGTATTAGCTTTTATTGGATCACCGCATTGTGGGCAGTGAGGCTGGCCAACGCGAGCATAAAGTAGACGAAGGTAGTCGTAGATTTCAGTAATAGTTCCAACAGTTGAACGAGGATTATTGGAGGCTGATTTTTGATCAATCGAAATAGCTGGCGAAAGCCCCTCAATTAAATCAACGTCAGGCTTATTCATTAAGCCAAGAAATTGACGAGCATAAGAAGATAAAGATTCAACGTAACGACGCTGACCTTCGGCATAGATAGTATCAAACGCTAGTGATGATTTGCCAGAACCAGATAGTCCAGTAATAACAACTAATTGATCACGAGGAATATCGACATCAATATTTTGTAGATTATTAACGCGGGCACCGCGAATTTTTAGCCAATCGTGAGAAAGGGGTTTTGCTGAGGCCATGATAATAATTTAAGAGCTCAATTAAAGGAGTATTATAGCGAAAAAAAGCCATTTAGTCAAAGGTGGTGGAAGTGTTGACAAACTAATTATAACTAGTTAGAGTGTGATGATTCGTACATTACAAAGGAGGTAGTTATGACCGAATTAATGGTTAGTTTGGAAAAAGAAGAAGATGTATATAACATTTTCTCTAAATTATTTAATTTGTCACATAAGCTCTCTGGTCGAGCAACGGAGGTTGTACTATTGGGCTTTAAGCCAAGTGAGATAATTATCTCACTAATTAGTTATTTACGTATCAATGGTTTTAGCGATATTCATTTTATCACTAATTTGGGATGTGGTTGTCAGGGTGGCGAAAAAAATTGTATTTGTTCTAAAGTTAAAAATGAAATTGGTATTCCTGATAAGTCAATAATTTTTAATCAAAAGCAAATGTCAACCCTTAATTCCGATGGTTTTCAGGGGATTGTAATTAAAAATAATCAACATCCTCAGTTTATACCTAACTTATAATTTAACTCTTTAGCCGCAGGTAACTGCGGTTTTTTTATTGGAGAAAGATTATGTAAAATGTTATTATTATATTTGAACTTTTTGTTCTGATTGCTAATAAATTGAAAGGTGGTAAATAAAATGAGAAAAGTTGAATTATTATTTGACACTATTCGTTCGCCATATGATATGGCACATATTGTTCAAATTGCTCAATCAATCAATGCTGTTGTTTATACTTCTGGCAAGAATTCATTATCTTTTGATATGCCCAAAGTGACTACTAAAGTGAAGTCATGGAATATTAAAGATGGGTTTAAAGTAATTCACTATAATAGCTTTGAAGAAGCTATTAGTGATTTGCATTCAAAAGGCAAATATTTGATTGGCACTTCTGGAAACACTGATAAAATTTTCTATAATGTTAAGTTACCTAAAGACAAAGATATTGTAATTGTTTTTGGTACCGAGACTTCAGGCTTAACCATAGAAAAGCAAAAAATGCTAGATGAATTAGTAAAATTACCAATGGACAAAAGTAAGGTCGATTTTTTAACTTTGCCGGTTGCTGCTTCAGCGATGGCCTATGAATTGTATAGACAATTTACATTTGATTAAAACCTGAAAGGAGGTTGTATGAGTTATTATATTTTTATTTTGCCAGTAAGGAGTGGATGAAATATAATTGAAGAGTTTATAATCATAGAGCCAAATGAAGTGTTTTAATTTATTAATCTCTACGCTCCGCTAGTTTAATAAATTGCTTTTTGGGACAGTTGATAAAGTTATTTTTTGTATCTTCAATAAACCAATCTCTAATCTCAAGCGGGTAAAGTCTTAACTGGTTTAATTTAGCAAGATTAACCCACATAGGCTCATAAAAATCTTTTTCAGAGTTTCTTTTATTTTCAATACTTTCTTCGTGAAGTTTTGGAGTGCCAGAGTGATTTTTTAATAAGTAAAAATATTGCTCACTGTTGTCATTGTATCCATGAGTATATAAAAGGCGATCAATTTCAGCTTTTAATGTTGTTTCTTCAAATAATTCTCGAAGAACTGCTTCTTGAACAGACTCATTTTTTTCAACCCCACCACCAGGGAAAACATAATATTCTTTACCTTCGCATTTTCGATGAATAAGTAAAACCTTATTGTTATCTATAACAACAGAAACAGCTCGAATTCTTTTATTTTGCATATTGTCGGGGTGACCTGATTCGAACAGGCGACCTCAGCGTCCCGAACGCTGCGCGCTACCAACTGCGCTACACCCCGGTAATGTGGACTTAGCGAGAATCGAACTCGCGTCTCTGCAATGCGAATGCAGCGTCATACCACTGGACCATAAGCCCGACCATTGTCGAATAAAAATAGCTTACTCTTTCCTAAAAGATAATTCAACTAGTTAAACATGGTGTTGTTGTCGAATAGCTTGGTCTTCGGCCTGTCTTTCTTCAGCAATGACTTCTTTGGCTTTATGCCTAAGTTCAGCTAAATCTAGGGTAGTCAATGGTTTAACTAGCTCTAGTAAAGCTTGGCGTTGATTTAGGGCTGGATTTTCAATAACATCAGCGAGAACAACGTCAAGGATAGCACCAATTTGTGGTCCAGGGGCTAGCTTGAATTCAGTCATTAAATCATGGCCATTGATTTTGAGCATTTTAACTGAAACCGGGTCATGGCGGACCTTATCAAACATATATTCCAAGTGTCTGAGTTTATATGGTTTAGCTTTAGCTGTCCCAGAACCAAGACGATCGGCAATGCGTAAATCAATCAGGTCAGCCAAATTTTGTTCGCCGGTTTTGGCAATCAGGCGCCTGACTGAAGCTTCAGTAACTTCATCGACGTTATAATAAAACATGTGGTTGCGGACTAGATTAACGACGCGATCAATTTCCTGATTAGAAAAACGAAGCCGTTCCATTATTTTTTTGGTCTGCTTGGCACTAATATATTCGTGATTGTAAAAAGTAACTTGACCATTAATAATCTTTTTAGCTTTGGTTTTACCAATATCGTGGAGCAGGGCTGCTAGACGAACCATGGGGTCGCTACTTGGGCAATATTTTAAAGACAAAAGGTTATGTTCAAAAATTGTATACACATGATGGTGATTCTGTTCAATGCCATAACCGGCCGTTAATTCAGGCAAAATGTATTGCAGGAGTTTGGTGTCGTATAGTTTTTTAAAGCCATAGTAAGGATTTGGTCCAGTAATAATTTTAGTGATTTCATCGCGGATTCGTTCGTTGGCAATAAACTTAATACTACCAGCTAATTTAACCATGGCCCGTTCAGTTTTTGGTTCAATTGCAAAGCCAAAACGGCCACTAAAACGAACAGCTCGAAGCAGGCGTAGAGCGTCTTCTTTAAAGCGATCGAATGGTTCACCAACAGTTCGAATAACTTTTTTATCCAAATCTTTTTGACCGCCGTAATAATCAACAATTTCACCGCTCAAAGACATGGCCATGGCATTGATGGTAAAATCGCGGCGGCTTAAATCATTTTCTAAGTTGTCTTCGAAAGAAACTTCGCTGGGGTGACGATGATCATTGTAGGCGGCTTCGCTGCGGTAGGTGGTAATTTCAACAACTGGAACGTTTTCTAGATTATGGAAAGGCACAATTACTGTACCAAAATTGTTTTCATATTTACTGTCGACAAAAATTTTTAGAATTTCTTCTGGTCGAGCGTTGGTAGTAATATCCCAGTCTTTTGGTTCGTTGCCCATTAAAATATCGCGGACACAGCCACCAACTACAAAAGCCTCAAAGCCTTTATTTTCTAAGGCAGTTAAGGCTTGTTGGACAAAATCAGGTATTTGTTGCAGTAATTCAGCGGTGATAATTTTTTTGATCATTTATTTTTAATTTTTACTGGGTTGCAGGGTGGCTAACAGTTTATTATAGTCCTTAATTAATTGATTATAAGAATTGATTTTAGTGTTATAGTCTTGACGATTTTGTTCATAAGCTTGAACAGCGCGATTGTAGACTGGAACCAATTCATTATACTCGCTAATATTATTGGCGTTTTTTAATTCGTCTAATCTTTGTGATTGAGTTCTAAGTTCAGTTTGTTGAGCATCAATGAGAATTTTTTGTTCTTCGATTTGTTGATGGAGGGCTGTAATTTCTGAGTTTTTGGTTGTTAGATTCTGAATTAAGTTTTTAATATCAACTAAGCCAGTCCAGTTTTTACCTTCGTTAATATGATAGATTTCTGGTTTGGCCAGATTACCACTAGCTTGCCAACTTGGCAAGGTAGAGCCAGTGGAGCTGGCCGCTTGGCCGCTAATATCTTTAGGAATAAGACCAATGCGATAATATTGAGTGGTTTCTAAATAACAAAAACCACTAGTATAGTTGGTGGAATCTTTAGGGCAAGCAAGGCCTAAAGCCATATGATTGGCTTCCGGATAGGAAAGAAGAGCGGTGCCATAGCCGAGTTTTTTGAAAATAAGCCAAGCCAGCAGTGATTTATCAGTGCAAACTCCTTTGTTTAAATAGAGAGTTTCATAAGGATAATTGGGAGTGGCTTGATTTGATTTTTGGGCAATCAGCTCACTACGAGCTTGATCATAAGGAATTGATTGAACAAAAGTTGCGGCTAATTCAGCTAGCTGACTATCGGTTAAATTGTTTTTGGTAGCCTGTTGTTGTAATTGATTGACGATTTGGTTAATAATTTTTTCTTGTTCAGCTCCGGTGGTAAATTGTTTATAATAGCGATCGCGCCAATCACTAGGAAGTTGACCACTGTAAGAGAAAACTTTAGGTTGTTGCTGATAGTATTTATAGTAAGTATTAGTTAGCTCTAATTGAATCAAATATTCCTGGCTATTCCAGGTCCAACGCCAGACTTTAGCAGTTGGACTGATAGCAGCGGTACTCGATGGAGCAATTTGAGCGGGTGTTGCTGGTGAAATTTTCAAAGTTCCAGACGGGATTGGGTTAATGTGCTCATTGGTGGCGCCGACAGCAGTTTCTTTCATTATTTTAAAAGCGTCGGCTGGTCGACCAAGAAAATGAAGTTTTTTCTTGCTTGGTTCAAAGTAGTAAGCTTTACCATTGTCTTGTGGTTTTAAAAGAATTCGGCCGAGTAGGCGATTGACTTTGCCTTGGTCAAGGCGATTTTTTTCTAGTAAAGCAAAGTCGCTATTGCTAATACCAATCGCTAGTCCGCGCATTACTTGAAAGGCATCAGCTGGCCGACCAAGGTAGTAGCGTTTACTATCGGTAGGGTTAATATACCAGGCTTCACCTTTACCTTCGACAGCTAGCAGTATTTTACCGGCAAAAGGACTAGCAGCTGTGGCTGGCAAAATGTTTAAACTAGCTAATAATACTATGGCCGAAAAGGCGATAGTTAGCATTTTACGCATAAGCTAAAAGATGTTAAATTGATAATGAAATTATAGCTGATTTTTAAATAAAGGAAAACCTATGTCTGAAAAAAAATATTTTATTATCGCTCTGAGCTTGTTGATGTTTTTTGCCTGTCAATTAAAAACAGTTTCGGCAGCTAGTTTGAGTCAAAAATTATCAGGCAGGATTTTGCTTGACGTTGCTAGATCGGGGCGAGCTTGGTATCTAAATCCAGTTGATTTACGGCGTTATTATCTAGGTCGACCAGCCGATGCTTTTGCGGTTA
>CAZXQE010000016.1:0-2727 GCA_964643015.1 uncultured Gammaproteobacteria bacterium | reverse complement strand
GCGTTATTATCTAGGTCGACCAGCCGATGCTTTTGCGGTTATGCGTCAATTGGGTCTGGGTATTAGCACGGTTGATTTGGCTCATATTCATAAACCAGGCCTAGAAGAAAGTTTAGATCAATATAGTAGCTATCAAGTCAAATACGTTACAACTACGGTTGGTGTTTTTCGGACTGATTTAATCACAATTGATTTAAATGACCCTGATTTAAAAATAATTACCGATACAGCGAGCGATAGTAATTGCTCAGGGGTTTGCCCAGCTCGGGAATTAGCTAATTTTGTGCATGATAATCAAGGTTTTGCGGCAATTAATGCAACTTATTTTGATACTAGTGCGGCCAAACGTAATTATTATTTTTTTCCAGTTTATAATAGTCGCCTTAGCCTAATGATTAATGAAAATCAATTAAAATGGTGGACTACTGGTCCAATAATGGTTTTTGATCAAAACAATAAATTTTATTATTTCAAAGATAGTCGTGAATTTGGTAGTGTTGCTAAGTTTGAAGCTCAATATGGTGTTAAAGTGCAAGCTGCTCTAGGTAACAAGCCTAGGTTGATTGAAGATAAATGGAATTTATTAATTGATTGGGAGTTAGACAAACAACAAACCGAAGGCAAATATCTACGCAATGCTATTGGCTATAAAGAAGGAAAAATTTATTTAGCCGTAGTGGCAAAGGCTACTGTGCCTGACTTAGCTTTAGTTATGCAAGAACTGGGCATGGAATATGCGCTTAATTTAGATGGTGGCTACTCGACAGCTTTGTATTATAATGATGAGTATATGTTAGGACCTGGTCGGAATATCCCTAATGCTATAATTTTTGCTAAAAAGAATTAGTATTTTATGAATGGACCAGATGAACAAGAGCTAAATGTTTGGCGAAAAAAGGTAGCTGACAAAAAAGAATGGTCATTAGCAATTAAAGTAATTGTTAATTGTCCGCGTCAGGGCTGGCAAGGTCAGCTGGCTGATGGTAGCTGGAAAATTGGCTTAAAAGAACCAGCTAGTGATAACCGAGCCAATGAAGCCTTGCTAAAATGGTTAGCTGGTGAGCTCGGCTGTCATAGCCAAAATTTAAAAATTGTTAGTGGACAGACTAGCCGAAGGAAAATTGTTCGCTTAATAAAATAATATGCTAGAGAGTAAATCTAAATTATTGCTGCATATTTGTTGCGGGCCTTGTGCGACTTGGGCAGCTAAAAGTTTAATGGACAATTATGATGTTGTTTTATATTTCTATAATCCCAATATTTGGCCAAAAGAAGAGTGGCAAAAACGATTAGCCGCTGCGCAGCAAGTAGCTAATGCTTACGGACTACCTATTGTGATTGATGATAACGATGAAGAGGTTTGGTTGAAAGCAGCACAGTCTTTGGCTAACGAGCCAGAAAAAGGAAAGCGCTGCCAGCTATGTTACGCTTGGCGTTTAAAAAAGACAATGGAAAGAGCTGAGCAGGATAGTTTTGAGTATTTTGCCACTAGCCTAACAGTCAGCCCTTATAAAGATAAAGAAGTAATTAATCAGCTAGGTCAGACAATTGCCAAGGATAGTAAAGTTAAATATTTACCGACTGATTTTCAGGAAAATAATGGTTATCGTCAGTCAATTATTTTATCTAAAGAATTGGGTCTTTATCGGCAAAAATATTGTGGTTGCCAGTTTGCGGCTCAGTAGTTTTTATTGGTTTTTAGTGGTATAATGGAAAAAATAATAAATTTATGGATTTACAACCTTATTTTGAACAAGCCATTGAACAAAAAGCGTCTGACCTTCATTTGGTTGGTGGTAATTGTCCGCACTTAAGAATTGATGGTCAATTAGTTAAGATTTCCGAAGAAAAAATAGATGCCAATCAATTGGGAATAGCAATTCGTAAGTTATTAACTGAACATCAAGCGGAAAGATTGGAAAATAATCGAGAACTCGATATTTCTAAAATTATTGCTAAAGTGCAGTTTAGAATTAATATTCATTATCAAAGAGGAGTTATTGGTCTAACGGCTCGCTTGATTTCTAATAATATTCCTTCACCAGAAAAAATTGGCTTAGACAATAATATTCAGCGCTTAGCTTATTTAAATGATGGTTTAGTTTTGGTAGTTGGGGCCTGCGGCTCAGGAAAGTCAACTACTTTGGCTAGTTTGCTCGGACTGATTAATCGAGAACGACAAGGTAAAATTATTACCATTGAAGATCCGATTGAATATATTTTTGAAAATGACCGTTGCTTAATAGAACAACGAGAAATTGGTATTGATACCAATGATTTTGCTGTGGCCTTAAAATATGTTTTACGCCAAGATCCCAATGTGATTATGGTTGGTGAAATGCGCGATCATGAAACTATGGATGCGGCACTGACGGCAGCTGAAACTGGTCATTTAGTTTTTTCAACGCTGCATACTAGTACGGCTGCTGAAGCACTGTCTCGAATTGTTAGTTCGTTTCCGGCCTATCAGCAATTACAAGTAGCTAGTAAATTATCAATGTGTCTAAGGGCGGTGGTTTCGCAAAGATTACTACCAGCTATCGGTGGTGGTCGAGTGGCAGCCCGGGAGGTTATGTTCAATAATGCTGCAATTGCCAATTTGCTTCGAAGTCAAAAACCAGAGCAAATTCAGTCAATTATCCAAACATCATCGCGCGATGGGATGATTTCTTTTAATCGAGCTATTGAACAATTATTATCAGCTGGTAAGATAACACCAGAGGTAGC
>CAZXQE010000015.1:0-11096 GCA_964643015.1 uncultured Gammaproteobacteria bacterium | reverse complement strand
GAATTCGTTAAATTTCTTTCTACCGAGGCTGCTGATTACGAGATACCGGCTTACAGCCAATCAATGTATCAACAAGACATAAGAAAAGTTAAAGTCAGAGATCAAAAGCTTAAAAAAAAAGCTAAAATCCTGGTTAAGTTTGATAGACTGGTGGGAAGTAAAATCAATGACAAAAATAGCAGTGTTGTTATTGAAAAAGAAAAGCTTTCCAAGCTGTCGCAATTTACCGAAGAAGAACTGAAGATAATTGCAACGGATTTGCCAAAATGTCGAGTTTCAAAAGCTTATCAGCTTTGGGGAGACAAAGCTCCAGAGGTGGTTAAGTTTTTGAAAAGTTGTAAAAATTAAGTATTTTAAAGCTCATAGCCTTCTCGGCATTTAATGTTGGGAAGGTTTGTTTTAAATCGTAACCCCTTAGCTCTAACCGACGAGGGGTTTTTAATTTACAAAGCTCTTTTTGCCTCCGAGATAGATCTAGCGCATCTAGTAATCATGGCGCCAAAAAGAAGGATTAGAGACAGACTATAAAGACGTCCCGAACTACTGTCGAAGAAAATTTTAAGAGCCCAAATAAGCAAGAAAAGATAAAATAGCCCTAAAAAAGTATAGATTTTATATTTTTTTATTTTTTGTTTACAACAATAAAAAGTAAAACTTATTATTGAAAATAATACAGCCACTGAAATAAAAATAATAAAGAAAAAACCACCCCAATTATCGAAATTACGGCGAGTATCGGTAAAAAATGAAAGACCACCGATAATTGGTATTATTGTTAATAAAGAAGATAAATAAAATAAAGGCTTTAACCATCTATGGCTGGAAATCGTGTTTAAAATAAGAAATATAGAAAATATACCAAGTACTACGAAAAAAAGTATGGGTATGTAAGTAACAATAAAGTTGTCCATTTGATTTTATTTAATAAGACAGGATAGATTTATTATATAGCTTATTTTACTTTTAAGCTAGATGAAATTAGTGTTTTTTAATAGTCGTGATATAATATTATTAATAAATAATTTAATCTAAGAACATGAAACAAAAAACTTTAAATATTATTTTTATAATATTGCTGATAGTTTTGTTTGCTATTGTTGGGGTTCTTCTTTTTCGAAAGCCAATTGAAAAGCCAGTCAGTCAAGGGATTGTCACTTCCAGTCAAAGTCAAATCGCTGACGAGAACAATTTAATTAATGAGCAGGTAATTAATAATCAGGAGATCATTAGCAGGCCACTGACAATAGTCAATGAAGATTCGGATAAGTTTGAAACAGTTACCGAGACAAAGCAAGGCGATATTGTTTGTCGTGAGAATTCAAAATATTTGGTATTAATCAAGCAGCCGGAAGCTGGTGTTTCTAGTCTGTTAATTAAAAACAAAACCGCTAGTCAGGAAAAAATAGCCTGTAATTATATTGTTAATCAAGCCGATTTCGAGCTTAAAAACCTAGAGGCTACTTACTATTTAGCCTTAGTTAACAATTTCCTCGTGCTTGATATGGGGACTGGTCCAGCTAGAAATTTGATGGTTTATAATCTAGAAAATCGTCAACAAATTTTTACTGATGATTATTCTGATTTGACCAGCAATTCAGCTAATACTATAAATTATTGGGCTTCAACTGATCAAAAAGCAACCACTGCCAATTGTCCTAAATTAAATGAGTATTTGAGTGGTGGGCTGGGGGCGGCTATTGAGGCTCGAGTTAGTTTAAATTTAAAGACTTTAGTTAAAAAAGAACTTGGCGAGTTTAGATGTGCCCCTCGTCAATAATCTTAAAATATGTCTACTGAAATCATTAAAAAATATCCCAAAGTTGGTGTTGGAGTAATGATAAAAAATGACAATGATCAGGTTTTGCTTGGTCTTCGTCAAGGTTCTCATGGAGCAGGTGAGTGGTCGTTTCCCGGTGGGCATTTAGAAATGGGGGAGACTATTTTTGAAACAGCCAAGAGAGAGACCAGAGAAGAGGTTGGTTTAGAAATTAATGAATTTGAGCTGATTTCAGTTGCTGATGAGATGCGCTATTTAGTTAGCGATGGTAAGCATTATTTAAACATTGGCGTCATGGGTAAATACCAAGGCGGAGAACCAGTTTTAATGGAGCCAGATAAATTTAAGGATTGGCAATGGTTTGATTTAAATAATTTGCCAAAAAATCTATTTGAAGGCACTGAGCTAATGATTAATAATTTTCAAAAAGGCGTTATTTATAGTGGAAAATAATTCAAACAACATGACTATTTGGGATAAGATTTATCAAAAATACAAACAAGATGGTGAAGAATATGCTACATTAAAGCCAGGTTTAATCCCAGATTTTTTGAATTTTATTAAAGAACATGATTTTAAGACTAAAAGGGTGTTAGATATTGGTTGTGGTAATGGTAAGTATTTGGTTTTTTTACAAAGTTTAGGTTTGGAAGTGTTTGGACTGGATTCTAGTCCAACAGCTGTTGAAATGGCCAATAGCTTGCTAAATGATCCTACAGCAGTAGTTGAAGCCGATATCTATGATTATCTTTTACCAACTAGTACTTATGATTTAATAATTTCAATTGCTGCTATTCATCATGGTCTTAAAAAGCAAGTAGTTAATGCGATTAAAAATATTTATCAATCCTTAAAGGCTAATGGTTATTGTTTTATTACTCTACCTGATAATGAAGGCAGCTCTCATTGGGTTTCTATGGCTGAACATCAAGAAATTGAACCAGGAACTAGAATTCCATTAGCTGGTCCAGAAAAAGGTTTACCTCATAGTTCTTTTACGGAAAAAGAAATAGAGGCGATGTTTGTTGATTTTTCTAAGGTAGTAACAAAGTTTTTATCTGATCGAGGTCGTTGGATAATTATTGCTCAAAAATAATTTTAAGAATCTTATGCCAAATTTAGAAGCACTTCGTAATTTTTTAGTTCAAGCCAAGCGAGCTACTTATGCTAGCGGTGATGAATCAATAAAGCAAAAACAAGCTGATGGTTCAACTACTTTAATTTTTGAAGCCGGTGATTTTTGTTATCATGATAATTATTTTGGTGGTGAACCTTATGGTGGACGGGAAGTAGTTTTTCAAGCTGGTGAGCCAGTTTATTTAATGGCTTATTACGGTCAAGTCAATTCTGAAATTACTGATTGTTCTGGAGTTTATCAAGTTTTGCAACAAGCTTTATCTTTGATTCCGGAAGACAAACCTTTTCGTGGTCCAGCTGAATATATTTTGGGTGAATATCGATATAACAATAATTTCACTGGTGAGATTGATAGTTTTTCTGGAGAAGAAGTTATTAAATATCAGGGGCAAGAAATTTATCGAGCTAAGTATATTGGTGGTTTAGTTGATCAGCGAAAATAGATTCTAAAAATAGATTTAAATAAAATAAACCCGCTCTAGTTTAGAACGGGTTTTGTTATCGTTATTGTTTACCACTGCCATAGCAGTGCCAGCATTTGCCAGTGCCTTCACAAGCTGAGCATTCGTGCCACTCAAATGGAGCGAATGAATTTTTCCACTTGCCCATACCTTCACAGACAATACACCTGCCAATACCGCGGCAAGTGTAGCAAATTTCGCTTTTTGACGGAGTGCTATTGCTACCACCATAACTACCACCGCCAATGTACCAAGCCATGTACCTTTGAAAATAGGTGTCATCAGTAGTGCCAACTTTGGCACAAATTAATTTATTTTCACCATCACTAAGTATTAGCTTGTTTTTGTTAATCCAGCTAATCGAATAATTATATTTGGTGTTGTCTATGGTTACTAATAGGCTGCTTCCGGAATGTTTATATGTTCCAGAAACTTTATTCGATTGATTAGTTAAGAGATCAGTAGTGCTATTGGAAATAGAACCACTTTTAAAAGTAATTAATGAACTGATGTTGATAGAGGGTGGATTTTGCCATTGCCAAACACCACCTTCTAACATTTGAGAGTAAATAATGTTTACGACGAATAACCATAAAATGGCTAGAAAAAAGAATCTTTTCACGATAACCTCCTTTTTGTTTGTTAAATTACGATTAGTTGTAAAATAAAAGATAATTTAAGATAAGTCAATAGTTTGAGTAATTAATATGTTGACAATGAGATATTAAAATGTTATAAAATAGGGTTGTTCTTTTAAGAAAGTAAAATAAACAAGGAGGTTAAAATGACACTCGAAACAAAAAGACACTTACTGTTTTCAGCAATGATGGCTCTAATTATGACTTGCATAGTCACTTTGGTGGCTAACATTATTGCTGATTTTGTTCTTGTTAAATGGCTCAAGTCCTGGGTAATTGCTTGGCCGATTGCCGGGACTATTATTTTTTTCTTAGGTCGGCAAGTAAAGGCGCTAACCGAAAGAATAGTTAAAAAATAACTTTTATTAATCGCTGGAAAACTCCGGCGATTTTTTATATTTTAAAGTTTTGAGTTATAATAAAAAAAGATTTATCAAACTAAAATAATTTTATGAATAAGCTTGGTTTTTGGGTAGTGGCTTTAATTTCCTTTGCTTTACTATGGTGGGCGATTATTAAATTTTTTATTCCTTCAGTTCAGGCACCAACTAAAGATGATTTAAGAACCAATTTAATTCAGGAAGAAAAAGTTGAACAACTTAGTGCAACTACTTCTATCAATTCAAACACTTCAATTGAAATTGAGTCTGCAATAGCCACCTCAATTGATTCGGTCACTGCCATTGAGCCAACTACTCCCGTTACTACTGAATCTCCATCGCCTAGTAACTGTCAGGCTGCTGGCGGCACTTGGTCTGGTAGTTATCATGAATGTGAAAACGTTAGTGCTGACTGGTGTCGTCAACAGGGTGGTCAATTTAAAGAATGTGCATCAGCTTGTCGCCATAATGAAGCCGAGGGTTTTTGTATTATGCAATGTATTCCGGTTTGTCAGCTCTAAAAAGGTTACCTGTCTATTGACAATATTTACATAAAGTGCTATTATAAATAGTTCTTTAACAACAAAATAAAAAAAGTCCCGCCACCGAGGACTATATCGGGGAGAGGAGTAAAAATGAAAGCATCAAAAAAAATTATCATGGCGCTGGTATTGGTTGTTATTTCCTGTAGTATTTTATTGGCCGACACTGGTTGGTATATTAGTCAGGAAAACAATGCCCGGGGTCTAACAATTCCGGCCTATATGACTGAAAAACCGGACAACATAATCTTGTTGGACGGAAGTATAATTAATTTAACTGGCCGATCTTTTTCGCCAGCTCTTGAAATTAAACCAGGGGAATTTTCTGATTTTAGCGATTATGCTGCTGCAATCAGAAAAAATATGATGGATGTTGAAATAACTGCTGGTCAAGATGGTTGGCAATCTATTTTAACTAACTCGCGAATTGATCGCGAATCTTTGCTTTACCACCTAATAACTTCAACTTTTGAAGAAAATGACATTAATTTTGCCCCTAAAGGAGCAAAAAAAGTTAATGTCATTCTTGACCAAGAAAAAGTTTCTTCTTCTGGTAAGCACGGAGTCAGGATCGCTATTGTTCCTAACGAACAAAAGCGAGGTGACTCGGAAAAAATAACACAAAAAACAGAAAGTGGTACAATTTCTACCACTACAGTTTCCGGCAAGGATGCTACTGTTTTTGTTAAATAACTTTCTTAGGACTGATAAAATTATCAGTCCTTTTTAATTACTTAAACTAAAAAGGGGACTTGTTTTATTTTAAAACTGATGTTAGTATTTTTTTAGAACTTCAAGCTTTATTCTTTCCTGCTAAAAAGGAGGGGAACCATGGAAAAGCTTGTAGGTTGAAAAACTTTTAGCAGTTGGCCAGCTCTGCTTTTAGTTAAAAGCTGGCCGGTTTTAATTATTAGTTTTTAATATAATTTTATGAAAGAATTTGGGGATGGCTTTTATAAGAATAATGGTGAAACTAATAATATTGAGAAAAAAGAAGAGGAAGTAGTAATGAGCGAAGACAAAGAAAAAGACAAAAGAAAAAATGAAGATGATCTCAAAAATTGGAAAACCAATTGGTTTCCAGAAAAAGCTGAGGAGATAAAAGAGTACGGAGAGAAAATCAAAAAAATTCATTTTGCCAGAATGGCTAAAGGAGAGGATCCCTTTGGTTTTTCAGTAAAAGTTAACGAAGGCTTAATGAAGAAATATAGCCTTACAGAAATTAATCATTGTTTCATATCGCAGCTTCTTAATTTTAGCACACCAAAAAGTCGGGAAAATATTTTTTATGATTTTCCTGAGCCAGATTCAGTTCGAGAAGCTATTGACAAAGAATTCGAAAAGTTGGAAAATTAAAGAAAAGGGAGGTGTCAAATGTCACCGAAGAACATTAAAAAAAGAGGCCTTGGGGAATTAAAAAGAGAATTGAAATTTGTTGAAAAAGAATTTCCCGATCCTGAAAAGTTTCAGGAATCACTGCAAAAAATTGAAGCCAATGGTAATGTTGAAAAATTGAAAAATTTTCTTGAATACCTAGGCTTATCAATTTTAGCAAACGACATTTGTCTGTTGCAGAGATTTCTAGAGCACCGCATTGCCGAAATGCGAAAATCACAACCAATCACAACTTAAACCCGGAAACCCCATCCGGGTTTCTTTTTATTTTGGGTTGATTTTCTTAAGGTTTACCGTTATACTAGAACTTGATTTGTCTAAGATTAACATAAAATAACATGGCCGAAGAAGTAATTTTAAGATTCGATCAAGTTTGTTTCGAATATATTCATAAAAAGCCCATTTTGGATGAGGCTAGTTTTAGTATTCGCCGCGGCGCTAAAGTAACCTTGATGGGTCAAAATGGTGCTGGAAAAAGTACTCTCTTTAAGCTGATTACTGGCGAATTCAAGCCTAAAAGCGGTCAGATTTCGATTACTGGCGGCGCCACTATTGGCACAGCTCGTCAAATGATTGCTCGTGAAGATTTGAGTTTAACTGTCGAAGCTTATTTTGCGACTGCCTTTGATGTGGTACCTGGTAATTTAAAAAGTCGGATTAGTAAGGTTTTAGACGCAGTAAACTTTGATATTCCTTTGGATCGAATCATTGGTGATTTGTCTGGTGGTCAGCAATCTCGTTTACTTTTGGCTTATGCGCTAATTCAAGATCCAGATATTTTACTCCTTGATGAGCCAACCAATAATCTGGATAAAGCCGGTATTGATCATTTGGTGACTTTTTTAATTATGTATGACAAAACGGTTGTCGTTATTTCTCATGATGCCGATTTTTTAAATTGTTTTACCGAGGCCGTTGTTTATCTTGATGTTTTTACTCATCAGACTGAGCTTTATGTTGGTGACTATTATTCGGTGGTTGAAGAAATCAAGCAGCGAGTTGAGCGAGAAATCATGAAAAATGCTCAACTAGAAAAGAAGATTCAAGATCGTAAAGAAAAGGTTAACTTCTTCTCCAATAAAGGTGGTAAAATGCGTAAACTAGCGCAAAAAATGAAAGAAGAAACGGCGGAGCTGGAAGAAAATAAAGTTGATGTTCGTCGTGAAGATAAAACTATTCGCAGTTTTGAAATACCAGTTCAAGAAGATTTAAAAGGTGATATTGTTTTTCTAGATCAAGTTCGCGTCATTAAAGACCATGAACCAATTCTAAAAGAAGCTAAAAAATCATTAGGTAAAAAAACACGCTTACTGGTAACTGGTCCTAATGGCATTGGTAAAAGCACACTACTCCGCGCCTTGGTGGCTGGTAATCAAGAAGGTTTAAGAATATTACCGACTGTTAAGGTTGGTTATTATAGTCAAGATTTTTCCACCTTAGATTTTGACCAAAAGGTTATTGATTCGCTGCGCCAAGTAACGCCAGAAGGTATTAATGAACAAGATATGCGAGCGATTGCGGCTGGTTTTCTAATTACTGGTGAATTAATGGATCATCCGATTGGTAGTTTATCTGAAGGTCAGAAAGGACTATTGTCTTTTGCTCGTTTAGTTTTAATGAAACCCGGCTTACTCATTTTAGATGAGCCAACTAATCACATTAATTTCCGCCATATTCCGGTTATTGCTGAGGCGATTAACAATTATGAAGGAGCTATTATCATGGTTAGCCACATGGCCGAATTTGTCCGTGAAATCGAGTTCAGTGAAGAGCTCAACTTGGCTACCTTATAAGATCAAAGCTCATCAATTGGTTCGGGAACGGTTAGTTTACTACAATCAGTTTTATCAGTTTAAGATTGGTCGGATTAGTATTAGAAATCAACACACTCGCTGGGGTAGTTGTTCAGCTAAGGGTAATCTAAATTTTAATTATCGCTTAGTTTTAATACCAGAAAAATTAGCTGATTATATTATTGTTCATGAGCTTTGCCATTTGGGTGAGTTCAATCATTCAGCCGATTTTTGGGCTTTAGTGGCCAAGGCTATACCCGATTATCGTGAAGCACGGCGAGAACTTAAAAAGATTAAACTCAGTAGTCTATGTTAAAAAAACCAGAACTCTTGGCTCCGGCCGGCGATTTAAATAAATTAAAAACAGCTTTAGCCTTTGGTGCCGATGCGGTTTATTTTGGTTTACCAGACTTTTCTCTCAGGGTTCGTATCAACGATTTTAATTGGGCTAAGTTACAAGCTGGCGTTAAACTAGCTCACGCCGCTGGCAAAAAAGCTTATGTCACTCTAAATATTTTTGCCCACAACTATCATTTACCCAAGCTAGTTAAGCACCTGGAAAAACTTAAAAAAATCGGTCCTGACGCGCTTTTTGTCTCTGATCCAGGAGTTGTGGCGACAATTAAAGAAATTTGGCCAGAAGCCAATTTAAGCCTTAGCACGCAAGCCAATTGTACCAATTATCAGTCAGCTCGTTTTTGGCAACAGCAAGGTTTCAAACGAGTAATTTTATCGCGCGAGCTATCTATTAAAGAAGTTGCTGGGGTTATTAAAAAAACACCGGGTTTAGAGATTGAAACCTTTGTTCATGGGGCCCTTTGTATGGCTTATTCTGGCCGTTGTTTTTTATCGGATTTGATTTTGAACCGTGGGGCTAATTTGGGTGACTGTGTTCAGCCTTGTCGCTGGGAATATGAAATAAAGCCGATTGGTCACGAGCAGAGCTTGATTATTGGTCAAGAAGAAAAAGGCTCATATTTAATGAATTCGAAAGATTTGTGTTTAATTAAGCGTTTACCGGAGATTATTGCGGCTGGCGTTAGTGCTTTAAAAATTGAAGGACGAGCCAAGAGTGCTTATTATTTAGCCAATGTCATTGGTGCTTACCGCCGAGCGATTGACCTTATTTGTGAGGGTAAATTGAGCAAGAAAGATTTAACCGCTGAACTAGAGAGGCTTTACGAGGAATTATCTACCAAGCTCAATCATCGTGGTCTAACTGAAGGCTTTATGTTTCGTGATGGTCAGACGATGCAAAATGACACTAACAATAATTATCTAGCTGATTGGGAATTTTGCGGCCAAGTTATCCAGATTAAAAAAACCGCTAAGGGTAGTCGCGCCTTAGTTCAGGTTCATAATACTTTTAAAACTGATTTACCAGTCGAAATAATCCAGCCTGGCTATATTGTTAAAGCTCTAAAACTGGCTAATTTTATTGACAATAAAACCGACCAAGTAATTACCGAAGCTCATGGTGGTGGCGGTGGACAACAAGTTTGGTTAGATTTAGATTTTGTGCCAACTAAGTTAAGTGTTCTACGTTGTAAAACTAAATAAAAAATATGAAAAAAGCTTTAAAGATTTTCTTAATTATTATTGCGGTTATTTTAATGCTTTTTGGCCTAGTGGCCTTAGCTGGTTTTCTAAAATTTAATTTTAGTGATAGTGATATTAAAATAGTGGAAACACCAATGACTACAACGACAGTTGGTCTGGCTAATCCAGCTTCAACTAATTGTGTTGATAAAGGTGGACGTTTGGAAATTAAAACCAAAGCTGATGGCAGTCAGTATGGTGTTTGTTATTTTGAAGATAATCGCCAATGTGAGGAGTGGGCTTTACTGCGCGGCGAATGCCCAGTTGGCGGGGTGAAGATAACTGGCTATGATAATGAAGATCAATCTTACTGCGCTATTACCGGTGGTCAAGAGTGCTTTGATCGTTTTAGTGATTGGACCAAATTAACTGAAGCCATTGCTAATTGTCAAGTTAAAGAAGTAATGCAAGCTCACAATTTAACTGTCACGGCTAAATTAAAAGATGGTCAGCAACTTGTTGCTCAAGAGCCAGCTATTGATCAAGTCTTTACAGTTATTGAACAAAACAAGGCTAAATGTGGTGAAATCATTATGGCGACTGAATAAATTTGCTTTTTAATTTAAGGAATGCTATAAAAAAATAAAGACAGATAAATGTCAAAAGGCTAATTACTAAAAAATAAAGTAATTAGTTAAAAAAATAATAACAAAAGGGGATTATTCCTATGAAAGAAAGTAGTCGTTGAGTATTAGATCAGGAAAATCAAAATTTTCTAGAGGAGTCAAAAACTTCCGATTGTCCTTTACAAGCAACAACAGCTAAACCATTACCCCAAACTTGAGAAACAATTTTTTTCTACAATGAAACTATTGATTCGTTAAGAAAAAAATTAGACAAAAAAATAAACGACCCTGGTCGTAGTCGAGTTTGGTTGAATTTTTTCAAAAATTCAGGTATTACTGATGCTCCAGTTGCCGCCGAAATGTCAAAAAACGGTAAAAAAATATTTTTCTTGGTGTTTGATGAAACACCAGAGTATTTCTTTATTGAAATTTAAAACAAAAAGCCACCCAAATCACTTGGGTGGTCTTTTCTTTTTTAAGCAATTTTCTCAAAATTAGAGATAGGCACTTTGAATATACTGCTGGAGCATGCGTTCGGAATTAAAAAATGAGGCGTTGATAGCAATAGTATAGCGCATGGTTTCACGCCAGTTGGAAGGCATTTCATAATAGCGTGGTAAAATCCTGGTGGCTAATTTTTCATATAAATTATCAGCGTCTTGTTTGTCTAATTCTTTTGGTTCCAAGGTGCTGCGCCGTTCACCAATGGCCCAGCCAGTTTTACGATTGACAAAACCTTCAATCCACCAGCCATCTAGGGTACTAAAATGAGGCACACCATTGTGAGCAGCTTTCATACCACTAGTGC
>CAZXQE010000014.1:0-11348 GCA_964643015.1 uncultured Gammaproteobacteria bacterium | reverse complement strand
TGGACCGGACCGGTGAAACCGCTGCGGTGGAGACGGCCAGGGGCGGACAATTCGGACTTAGCGTTTAATACGCCGACACAGCCATTATCACAATTTTGTTCTTTTACACAAGTGCCAGCTACTAAAATAGCTGGAAAAGATTAGCCGATTAACCTTAAAACAAAGGAGGGCTCTCATGACTGAGAGTATCAATAGATTCGTTTAATCTTTGCCCCCAATCAAGTATCGTCACAACAAAAGCACAATAACTGTGCTAGACTGTTTAACTAGGGTTTCTAGTAGGGTTTCCGCAATGACCTACTTTACATTAATGACCTAGTAGTCAGTCACAAGTTTATTAAATTATTTACGAGCCTTGATGGGGGCTCTTTTTATTTTAAAAACTTTTATAACCATTGACTTGGAGCGATTCGTCCAGCATAATGGGAGATATAATCTACGGGTATGGAAAAGATCCGCAATTTTTGTATTATCGCACATATTGATCATGGCAAGTCAACTTTAGCTGACCGTCTTTTAGAATTTACTGGCACCATTGATCCTCGCAAAATGACCAATCAAGTATTGGATCGTTTAGATTTGGAAAGAGAACGCGGTATTACAATTAAATTGACACCGGTTAACATGAAATATAAGGGCTATGAGCTCAATTTGATTGATACTCCAGGCCATGTTGATTTTAGCTATGAAGTGTCCCGTAGTTTGGCGGCGGTTGAGGGCGCTATTTTGCTGGTTGACTCTACTCAAGGTATTCAAGCTCAAACCTTGGCCAATCTTTATTTAGCTTTAGAACAAGATTTAGCAATTATTCCAGTAATCAATAAAATTGATTTGCCAGCGGCTGATGTTGAAAAAACTAAGGCGGAGATTATTAAATTACTTGGTTGTCGTGAAGATGAAATAATTTCAGCTTCAGGTAAGACCGGAGTTGGAGTTGAGGCTATTTTAGAGCGAGTTATTGAAGCAATTCCTGGACCGAGCGGTCAGGAAGATAAACCCCTGAGGGCTTTGATTTTTGATTCTAATTATGATGAATATCGCGGCGTGGTTGCTTATGTCAGGGTTGTTGATGGTCAGATAAATAAAGGGGACAAGATAAAATTGATGGCCACCAAGGCTGAAAGCGAGGCTTTAGACGTTGGTTTTTTTGACCCCAATTATCACTCAAGCAATCAACTGAAAACCGGTGAAATTGGTTATATTATTACTAGCTTTCGTGAGGTCAGCGAATGTCGAGTCGGTGATACGGTTACTCTAGTTAAAACTGTTGATCAAGCAACGCCGCTCAAGGGTTATGCTGAGGTTAAGCCAATGGTTTATGCTGGTATTTTTCCTAAAGAAGGTAATGAATTTGAGGATTTGCGTGAAGCCATGGGCCGTCTCAAGCTCAATGATGCCGCCTTAGCTTATGAACCAGAGCAATCTCAAGCCTTAGGCTTTGGTTTTCGTTGTGGTTTTCTTGGTTTACTTCATTTGGAAATATTTCAAGAAAGACTAAGGCGAGAATTCAATTTGGATTTGATTGTTACTGTTCCGAGCGTGGCCTATAAGGTTTTTCGTAAAAATACTGCTGAGGCTGAAATTATTCGTAGTCCACAGCAATTACCAAGTGCAGCCGAAATTGAACATATTGAAGAACCATGGGTGACTCTAGATATTGTGACACCCAAAGAATATTTAGGAGCGGTCATGAATTTATCTCAGGAAAAAAGAGGTATTTATAAAAATACTGAATATTTGGATGAAACTCGAGTGGTGCTTCATTATGAAATGCCGCTCAGTATGATTTTGACCGATTTTTATGACAAGATGAAGAGTTATACCTCTGGTTATGGCTCGATTAATTATGAAATGCTAGATTATCGTACAGCTGATGTTGTTCGCTTAGATATTTTAGTGGCTGAAGATTTAGTAGAATCACTGGCCATGATTGTTTACCGTGATGAAGCTTTTCGCCGCGGTAAAGATGTTGTCACAACTCTTAAAGATACTTTGCCCCGTCAAATGTTTGTAATTAAACTTCAGGCAGCGGTTGGCGGTCAAGTGGTAGCTGGCGAAAGAATCTCAGCTTTTCGTAAGGATGTTACGGCTAAACTCTATGGTGGCGATGTGACTCGTAAACGTAAATTATTAGAAAAACAGCGTCAGGGCAAGAAAAAGATGATGGCCATGGGTCGTGGTAGTGTTGACATTCCTAGTGAAACTTTTGTTAAATTATTAAAGCGTTAATTTTTTATTTTCATATATGAGTAAGAACAAGAAAAAGGTGACTAGACGCCAAGTTATTAAAGCTATTTGGATTGTTATTAGCACCTTTGTGGTAATCTCAATGGTGGCTTGGACAATGCTTCTCGGCTTCTAATATGGCTGACGAGCGCCTCTGGCAAGTGGCGCCAGTCTCATTAGAGAATGGTCACAAGTTGACCGAACTTGGCTTGCCAGAAGTTATTGTAAAGATTCTTCAAAATCGGGGAATAAAAGAATTGACCGAAGCGCGTCAATTTTTGGGTTTGGAACCAGTGATTTGCGGAGCCGGTGAGCTTAGCCAGTTAAATGAAGCAGTGGAAATAATTGTTAAGCACATCAAGGCTGGTGATTTAATTGTGGTTTATGGTGATTATGATGCTGACGGCGTTACCGCTAGTACTATTTTATTAGAAACCTTGGCTACGCTCAAAGCTAAAACTCGAATTTGGCTACCAGATCGAGTTACTGAAGGTTATGGTCTTAATCAAGCAGCGATTGATGAGCTGGCTGCCGAGGGAGCCAAACTGATTGTTACGGTTGATACTGGCATTCGTAATAAAGCTGAGGTGGCTTATGCTCAAAGCAAGGGAGTTGAGGTGGTGGTGACTGATCATCACCGTGAATCACCGGATGCCAATGATTGGCCGGATTGTCCAATCATTGATCCAATTATGCTTAAGGAAAATTATCCTTGTAAATATTTGGCTGGTGTTGGTGTCTCTTTTAAATTAGTTGAAGCCATTTTACAGCGCTCAACTATTGCCGAAGAACAGAAGAAAACCCTTCGAGAACGCTGCCTAGATTTGGTAGCTTTGGGCACCATTGCTGATTGTGTGCCTTTGATTGGTGAAAATCGCCAATTAGTTCGTCAGGGTATAAAGGTTATGAATGAGTGGCAGCGAGTTGGCCTCAAAGAGCTAGCACGAGTGGCCCAGATTAACGGCGAGGTCAATGAATGGAATATTAGTTGGCAGCTGACTCCGCGAATTAATGTCGCTGGTCGGCTAGATCATGCCAATGCCGCTTATCGCTTACTGACCACGACCGATCAAGCCGAAGCAGCTCAATTATCAGAAGACTTAAATGTTAAAAATGTTGAACGACAGCAAAAAACTCAAAGTATTGTTGATTATTGCTTAAACGAATTATTAGAATTACAACAGGACGACAGCCTACTAGCCTTTGTTAGTCGTGGTAATGAACCATGGCCAGAGGGGATTATTGGTTTAGTGGCTGGTCGATTGTCAGAGAAGTTAGCCAAGCCGGTTTTAGTGATTACTAAAAGCGACCATGGCTATAAAGGTTCGGGCCGCAGTAATGTTGAAGGGTTTAATCTGATTTCTCAGCTAGAAGAAGTGGCTGATGATTTGGAAAAATATGGTGGTCATGCTGGAGCCTGTGGTTTTAGTCTAACTGTTCAGCAACTACCCAATTTTTTAAATAATATTAAAAAATCAGCTGCCACCAAACTAAGTGGCCTTGATCTCAGGCCTAAACTAATGATTGATGCTGAATTACCAATAGACAATATCGATTTAGAGGTTGCTGAATGGCTAGAGAAATTAGCTCCGTTTGGCCAAGCTAATCCGCAGCCAAAGTTGGTAGCTTATCGTCAAACCATTCGTGATATCAATACTATGGGGGTTAACAGTCAACATATTAAACTCCGTTTAGGTAGCTATTGGGCTTTGGCTTTTGGTCAAGCTGAAAATTTAAAGCATTTAGAGCGTGGCAATCAGATTGATATCGTGTATAATTTAGATATTAATCGCTGGCAAGGCCAAGCCGAGCCGCAGCTCAAGATTGTTGATTTACGCCTATCAAATAAAGATTAAAATATGACTAAAAAATTTGTTCACGAAAAATTAATTAGTTATAGTGACGGTGGTTCAAGAAGTAATCCCGGGCCAGCTGGTATTGGGGCAGTTTTAGTTGACCCAGAGGGCTTAACTATTGGTGAATGGTCAGAATTTTTGGGCGTAGCCACCAATAATCAAGCTGAATACAAGGCTTTGCTGTTAGTCTTAAAACAAGCTCAAGCCTTAGGGGTTGAGGAGTTAGAATGTCGGTTAGATAGCGAGCTGGTGGTTAAGCAAATGCGCGGTGAATATAAAGTAAAACATCCTGATTTGAAACCACTTTATGAAATAGCTGTCGGTGCCGCAGCTAATTTTAAGAAAATAGCTTTTAAACATATTCCTCGAGCTCTAAATAAACGAGCTGATGAATTAGCTAATGAAGCCATGGATCGAGGAAAGTAAATAAAAAGGAGGGGTTTGGGATGCATAGCTCAGTTGGTTAGAGCGTACGGTTCACATCCGTAAGGTCACAGGTTCGAACCCTGTTGCGTCCACCAATTATTAAATAAAAACTATGGGACAGAAAATTTTGAATATTATTTTTGGCTTAGCCATTATTTTTCTGACAATTATGGTTTTTAAGCTAAAAGCTCGGCCGGCAACAATTATTTCTGAGCCAACTAAAACGCTTCAGCCTTCCGGTAACTATATAATCGGTCATCCCGCCGAAGGTGATCCAGTAATTATCAATAGTGGACAAATAATTAATCAGCCGTAAGGCTGATTTTTGTTAATACCTTAACAGGAAACCCCGTATGGGCTTTGCGAGTGTGTGCGGGCGTCATTGCAGAGAGGCTCATTAAAAGTCTTGACAGATTTTACAATACGTGCTATTATATAATGTTGGTACATTAAAAAAATAAAAAAAAGAAAGAAAGCCCTCAAGAGAGGGCAAGGGAGGAAAAAATGGAAAACACAAGTAAAAGAGAAATGGCCATTTTTTTGGCTTTAGGTTTAGTTCTTGTTGCTTTTTTTGCTAGTTGCCTAGTTCCTTACGGATCATTGGCAAATCAAACTCAAATTGGCACTATCTTAATTTCACTTTTTTTCAGTTTATGTCCTTTTCTTTATAGAGAAAAGATTGTTAGTAATAAACTCGAGAAAATTAGTGGAATTGTTGGTTACGTTTTAACAGTATTATTTTTTTGGAATATGAGCCAAGCCAATACGGATTATATTGGTATAATATTCTTTTTGGCTTTCATGCTAGTGCTATTTGCTAGCACTAAGAGTGATAGTAAGAGTCCTTTATTTGTGACTGTTTGTCTTTATTTAGGACTTATGACATCTTTGGTTGTAATTAGCTTATTTCCTCAAGGCATCGGATTGCTAGAAATGCCACTGTCTAGAAATCAGGGTGACTATTTTAGTCACAACATTGTTTTTCTTGGTGTCATTATTGGAATAGTTTTTATTAATATTCTTATTAATGACAAAAAAAATAAATAACCTTTCTTACGCCAACCCCAACCGGTTGGCTTTTTTATTTGACTAATACCTTTAGGGCGGTATAATGAAATTAGATCAGACAGCCAGTGGGCAGCCGCTGTTTAGTTTACTAAACAGAGGAAAGTCCGGACTCCCTGAGTGCTTCGGCACTCTGTCGTGATAACGGGTAACGCCCGCCGCGTCGACTGCAAAGCCGGCGTAGGGAAAGTGCCACAGAGACAATACTAGCGGTTATACCGTCAAAGGTGAAAAGTCAGTTGGTGTTGCGGCTTGCCGTAGCTACAGCTGTCGCCAATCAGTGATGATTGGTTGTGGTAAACCCTATCTGGAGCAAGAGCAAACTTCCGGCTTGCCGGAAGAGAAAGTAGCTCGCTGGAGCCACCAAGCAATTAGTGGCCAAGATAAATGGCTGCCGTCCCTAGGGGATACAGAATCCGGCTTATAGCTGGCCGTCGATCAACAATTTTAAAACTAATATGAAACGCAGCGAATTATTTTTTTCTTTTATCCTAGTTCCCGTTGATTTTTTAATGATTGTTTTAGCGGGTATTTCCGCTTATCATTTGCGTGCCAGTGATATGGCGACTGGTATTCGGCCAATCTTATACAATTTGCCATTTGGTGAGTATTTATTGTCATTAGCCATTGTAGCAGCTGCTTGGTTAATTATTTTTGCTGTGGCTGGGCTGTATCGGGCTCGCGGAATTGGGCGTTTTGAAGAGCTTAATCGTGTTTTTTTTGCTTGTTTTGCTGGCTTTGGTCTAATTGTTATTTTTATTTTCTTTTTTCGTGAATGGTTTTCTTCACGGTTTATTATTTTGGCCGGTTGGTTGATTGCTTGGGCTTATGTTAGTTTGGCGCGAATGTTTATGCGCTTAATTCAAAAGCAGTTATTTCGTTTTAATATTGGAGTTCACCGAGTGGTAATTGTTGGTCGGGGCGCTTCAGCGGATAAATTGATTCAAGAATGGTTTAGTCATCGCTCACGCGGTTATCAGGTGGTTAAGCACTATGATGATTTTAGTTTGGAAACAGCCCAGGAACTAGAGGATTATTTGCAAACAAAAACCGCTGATGAAATTATTCAGGCTGATCCCAATTTAAGTAAGGCTGAAATTGTGCGGTTGTATGATTTTGCTGATGAGCATCATTTGACCTTTAAATATATTGCCGACCTTTTAGATACCAAGGTTTTGAAGACTGAAGTGGATGAAGTGGCTGGTATTCCAGTAGTTGAAGTTAAAAAAACTCCGCTTGATGGCTGGGGCCGGATTTCAAAGCGTATTTTTGATATTATTGTTTCGAGTATTTTAATTGCTATTTTGAGCCCTATTTATTTACTAACAGCCATTGCCATTAAGCTTGATTCGGCTGGTCCAGTTTTCTTTAGTCGCTTGGATGATGGTTCGCCACTCTGTCGGATTGGTCAAGCTGGTAAAAAGTTTCGTTATTTCAAGTTTCGTTCCATGGTGCCGGGAACTGACAGTCTTCGTTATACCGAATTAGCTGATCAAAATTTGCGCGGTGATGGGCCAATGGTTAAGATTAAAAATGATCCCAGGGTTACTCGAGTTGGCAAGTTTATTCGCCGTTTTAGTATTGATGAACTATCTGAATTATTTTTGGTTTTTATTGGTTCAATGAGTTTAGTTGGCCCGAGACCTCATTTGCCAGAAGAGGTGGCCAAGTATGAACGACATCATAAGAAAGTTTTAACGATCAAGCCTGGGATTACTGGGCTGGCTCAAGTGTCTGGTCGCTCGGATTTAAGTTTTGAAGAAGAGGTTAAATTGGATATTTACTACATTGAAAATTGGTCACTGGTTCGTGATATCAAGATATTACTACGGACGCCAATGGCGGTGCTTAAACATCGTGAGGCTGCTTAAATATGAAAATTGCTTTAATTCATGATCATTTAGCGCAAGACGGTGGCGCCGAGAAAGTGCTCAAGGTAATTGCTGAAATGTATCCGCAAGCCGATATTTATACTTTGCTTTACGAGAAAAAACACGCTGATAAATATTTTTCCGGCCGAACTATAAAAACATCTTTTATTCAAAGGGTGCCCGGGGGAGTGAAGCATTACAAGTGGTTTTTGCCTTTTATGCCGATGGCGGTTGAGTTTTTTGATTTATCGGATTATGATTTGGTGATTTCTGATGCCAGTGCCTTTGCCAAGGGTGTTATTACCACCACTGATGTGCCGCATATCTGCTATTGTCACACGCCAACTCGTTATCTTTGGGATTATACTCACAAATACATTGCTGAGCTTCACTATAATAAGTTTTTGAAAAAAATTGTTTCATTATTTTTAAATTATTTGAGACTTTGGGATCGTCAATCAGCTGACCGAGTTGATTTCTTTATTGCTAATTCTAAAATTGTTCAAAAAAGAATCAAAAAATATTATGGTCGGGATAGCCAAGTTATTTATCCACCAGTTGATACAGATAAGATTTCTTTAGCTTCAGGTCAAGGTGAATATTTTTTGGCTGGCGGTCGCATTGTCAATTACAAACGATTTGATTTAATTGTTGAAGCTTTTAAAAAAATGGGCTGGTCACTTAAAATTTTTGGTGATGGTGTTGATTTATCACGCTTAAAGAAAATGGCGGATGGTTTTGATAATATTGAATTTTTAGGTAGAATCAGTGAAGCCGAAAAAATAGAGCTTTATCAGGGAGCTAAGGCTTTTATTAATCCCCAAGAAGAAGATTTTGGTATTACGGTAGTTGAGGCAATGGCAGCTGGACGCCCAGTAATTGCTTATGCTAAAGGCGGTGCCATGGAAACCGTGGTTGATGGTCAAACCGGTTTATTTTTTTCTGAACAAACGGTTGAGTCGTTGGTTAATGCTTTAGAAAGATTTAAAGATTATCAGTTTGATGCCTTAGCAATTAGACAAAGAGCTGAAGAATTTTCTCGTCAAAATTTTGAGCAACAATTTAAAGCTTTTGTTGAAAAATCTCTGCTTGAATTTAAGAATCAATAAAATATGCGGATAGCTGTTGATGTCCGTCCGTTATTAGCTCGTCAGATAAGTGGTATTCCTGAATATACTGGCCGATTGATTGAGGCCTTGATTAAAGCTCACCCGGAAGTCGAGTGGGTTTTGTTTTATAGTAGTTGGCAGAAGAAACCAGACAATTGGCTTTATTTAGCTGGTCAGTCCAATGTTTGTTGGCAACAATTAAAGGTTCCCAATAAATTAATTAATGCCATCGCCTCTTTGTTTAATCGGCCTTTTATTGATAGACAAGTTAAGGCTGATGTTTGGTTACTGCCGCATTTCAATTTTACGCCGCTATCTGGCCGAACGCCAACTATTTTAACGATTCATGATTTATCATTTCTTAGACAGCCAGGGTTTTTTTCTTGGCGTCAAAGATTATGGCATGCTAGTTTGAGGTTGAATAGACTGGTAAAACGAGTTGATAAAATAGTGGCTATTTCTGAGAGTACCGAGCGGGATTTACGAGAATTATTGGGTGTGCCAGAAGATAAAATCGAAGTTATTTATTCGGCTGTTGGTGAGCAATTTAAGCCTCTGGGTAAAGAAGAATTATTGCCAGCTAAAGATAAATATCAATTGCCAGACAGGTTTATTTTGTCGCTGGCCACTTTTGAACCACGCAAAAATCTAGCTGCGGTTATCGAGGGGTTTGATAGTTTATTAAATCGGCGACCAGACCTCAAGGATTGCCAATTGGTAATTGCTGGCGGTCAAGGCTGGCGGCATGGTGGAGCCAGAGCGGCTTGGAAAAAGGTGGCTAATCGAAAAAATATTAAGTGGCTAGGCTATTTACCAGCCGCTGATTTACCAGCAGTTTATAATTTAGCTAGTGCTTTAGTCTACCCCTCGTTTTATGAAGGTTTTGGACTACCAGCCCTTGAGGCTATGTCTTCAGGGTTGCCAGTTATTACTTCAAGTGTGACAGCCTTGCCAGAAGTTGTTGGGAGCGCTGCTTTGATGATTGATCCAGCCGATAGTCAGGCTATTTCTCGCGCTATGGAACAGCTATTCTCTGATGAAATATTAAGAAAAGAGCTTAGTCTAGCCGGTCAAAAAATAGCTAACAAGTTTAGTTGGCAAAAAACGGCCGAAGCTTATTGGCAGCTACTTAAAAGATAAAAAAGACCCTGACAAAACGGGTCTTTTTTGTTATACTGGAAACAGTTTAATTATTGAATTTCCCTCATGTCCAATCAGTCTTTTGTCCATCTTCATGTCCACAGTCACTACTCACTACTTGATGGTTTAGGTAAAATTGATGAATTAGTTGAGATGGCTAAAGCTGACAACGCGCCAGCTGTGGCGTTAACCGATCACGGCGTCATGTACGGCGTCGTTGAGTTTTATCAAAAGTGTAAAAAAGCTGGCATTAAACCAATTATTGGGGTTGAAACTTATTTAGCGCCAGGCTCTCGTCATGATAAAAGTAGCCAGAGTGATCGTAATTATCACCTGGTTTTACTCGCTAAAAATCAGACTGGTTATCATAACCTTTTAAAAATGGTGAGTATTGCTCACTTGGAGGGTTTTTACTATAAGCCTCGAATTGATTGGGAGGTTCTTTGTCAGCATAGTGAAGGCTTAATTGCCATGAGTGCCTGTCTAGCTGGCGAAATTCCACGTTTAATTGTTTCCGATCGCTATGAGCAGGCCAAGCAGCGAGCTTTAGAATATCGTGATTTATTTGGTGAAGGCAACTATTATTTAGAGCTTCAAGATCATCCTAGTTTGCCAGAGCAGGCGATTGCTAATGATGGTTTGATCCGTATTTCTAGGGAAACTGGCATCCCGCTCATAGCAACTAATGATGTTCATTATCTAAGAGCAACAGATAAGGATGTCCAAGATGTTTTACTTTGTCTTCAGACTAAGCGTAAAAAAAGCGAAACTGCTCGAATGAGCATGCTTGATATTGACTGTTCTTTTAGATCGGCTGAAGACATGGCTACAGCTTTTGCTGATACACCAGAAGCAATTAGTAATAGCTTAAAGATTGCTGAGCAATGTGATTTGGATTTGGAAATGGGACAGGTATTATTGCCAGTCTTTGAGGTTCCAGCTGGGCTCACGGCTCAAGATTATTTACGACAGCTTTGTTTAGAGGGGTTGGTCAAGCGTTACGGTCAGACTTATGAAGAAGTTGAGGCAATTTATCGTGAAAGAGTTGACTACGAGCTCGATATCATTGCCAAGATGGGTTTTCCAGATTATTTCTTGATTGTGGCGGACTTTATTAATTGGTCAAAAAATAATGGTATTGTTGTCGGTCCTGGTCGTGGCAGCGCCGCGGGATCATTAGTTTGTTATCTAATTGGTATTACCGAACTTTGTCCGATTAAATATGATTTGCTCTTTGAGCGTTTCTTAAATCCAGAGCGTATTTCCATGCCTGATATTGATACCGACTTTGCTGACGTTCGCCGTGAAGATGTGATTGAATATGTGGCCCAAAAATATGGTCGCGATCATGTTTCGCAGATTATTACTTTTGGAACCATGGCCGCCCGTATGGCAGTTAGAGATATTGGTCGAGTTTTAGACGTTGGCTATGATTACTGTGATAAGTTGGCCAAGATGATTCCGATGATGACTAAATTACCAGAAGCTTTGGAACAAGTCCCGGAACTCAAACAGATTTACAAGCAAGACCCGCAAGCTAAACAAATCATTGATTATGCTTTAAGACTAGAAGGTTGTGCCAGACATTCTTCGACTCATGCTTGTGGTATTTTGATTACCAAGGATCCACTGACTGAATATACGCCGATTCAATA
>CAZXQE010000013.1:0-11513 GCA_964643015.1 uncultured Gammaproteobacteria bacterium | reverse complement strand
TGATAGCTCGTTCAATATTATCTTTAGGCATATTAGCCTGCCTGGCTTTATCAATAGCCATGCGCAAGGTAAAATTAGTCGTCGGATCGCCGCCCTTATCACGAGCAGCAATCGTTATCAAATTGCTCATCTTAGTAAAAATTGCGCCACGTTTGGCGTCAACTACCGCTTTTTGGCGCTTGGTAGTTGCCCATTTTGAGTGTCCAGACATAAAAGATTCTGAAGAGTAAAAGTACTCTTACGCTACCATATTTTTTGATAAATAGCAATAATATTGCTATAATAATCAAACTTGTTAATTGTAAAATTTTTTATGACTATCCTCGACAATCAAACTACTAGACTTGAACTCGACAGCCATCAGGTTGGCCAAGCTATTGAACTACTACCCAAACAATTACTTCAAGTGATTGCTGATTTTAAAAACCGCACACCGCAAAAGCTCCAATCTCCAATTAATAAAATAGTTTTAAACGGCATGGGTGGCTCCAATCTTGGCGCCCGTCTAATTGCTTCAGCCTTAGCTGACAAATTACCACTGCCGTTGATTATCGAACCCGGCTACACTGTTCCTGCTTACATTGATGAACAAACTCTTTATATTGTCTCATCATATTCGGGCACAACCGAAGAACCCTTGAGTACCGTTACTGAAGTTCAAAAACGCGGTGCGCAGTTAGCGGCCATTACCGCCGATACTGAGGGCAATCCATTGGCTCAAATGGCCAGGGGAAACAATTGGCCAGCCTATATTTTTACTACTAAAAACAATCCTTCAGGGCAACCACGCCTAGGTCTTGGCTATGCTATTTTTGGTCTACTCGGTTTACTTGGAACTTTAGACATCATGCCTTTTGATTTATCCACTGCTGAAACCATAGTTAAACAGCTAGAGGAAACAGGCCGCCGGTGGTTACCAGAAGTTCCTACTGAAGAAAATGATGCCAAGCAATTGGCTCTGCAATTACAAAACCGCCAAATCTGGCTAATCGGCCCAGATAAATTAACTGGTAATCTTCATATTTTACGCAATCAAATCAACGAAACTAGTAAAAATCTAGCTAATTATCTAATTGTTCCTGAGCTCAATCATTACGCTATGGAGGGCCTGTCTTATCCCACCAGTGTTAAAGAAACTGTCGCTGCCTTATCCTTCAAAATTAGTGGTCTAAGTGACCGCATGATAAAAAGACTAGACCTTACTGACGAAGTTTTAGAGGAAAATGGTTTACCAGTTTTTAATTATCGCGCTCAGTCAGTTGATTCGCTTGGCCAGGCTCTAGAAATACTGGCTTTTGGCAGTTGGCTTAGCTATTATTTAGGACTACTAAACGGCGTTGATCCAGTTAAAATACCGTGGGTTGATCTGTTCAAGAAAAAACTTGCCTAATTATTAACTTAACAATATGGCTATCAAGGAGGGGTGCCAATTTTGTATTGGCAGAAAGCTTGTTTTATTATTGGTCGGACTTTTTTTCGGCCTATTTTGTCCTGCTTATTTACAAGCTCAAACAATTTCTTTCGGCGAGCTTGTTACTCAGCCAGCTGAAGGACAATCGGAGTATTTTACTCTAGTAAACAATAACAACCAGGCTATTGATTTAACCGATTGGCTCTTAGCTGACCTGGCTAAAAAAGACAAACCCATCAATTTAACTGGCTACACTATTCCCGCTCAAACTACTCTCAAATTTCTAGCTAAAGATTTGGGTCTGACACTCAATAATGATGCAGAAACTCTTTTTCTCTGGCAGCCAACTGGCGAACTCGTTAATACTATTGAGTATAATACTGGCTCAAAAAAATCAACCAAGACTGCTAACCAAAATCAGACCATCGAAGGTGTTGTGACCGCCCTACCTCATCAGCTGTCTGGTCAATATTTTTATATTACTTATCCTGACAATTCGGCTGGCCTAAAGATTTATAATTACCATCAGCTTTGGCCTGAGCTTCGACTAGGTAGCTTAATTGCCGTAACTGGTCAATTGGTCACGACTACCTTGGAAACCAAATTGTCTATTGATGGTCCACAAGATATTAAAGTTATTAGTCAAGAAACTAATCTTGAACCGCTAATAGCTACTGATAATTGGGCTAATTTAAAAAACGGTCAATTATTAAAACTAACGGGGCAACTTTCAGCTAAAAACCAATCAACTCTTTATTTAACCGATGACAAAAACGAATATTTAGTTCAAATCAAAACCGGTAGCCAGTTAAAAAGTACTGATTTTACAGTCGGTCAAAACTACCAAATAACTGGGTTAGCGCTTGATAACAATGGTTTCCGCCTGGTACCCCGGCAAAAAGAAGATACTATTTTAATTGAATCAACCACAACTACCACCAGCACTACTACCACGCTTGATTTTAGCCAAGAAAAATCTACCAATCAGTCTTGGCTATTCTGGCTCTTTGGCACTCTAGCTGGTCTTGCTATTGCCCTAATTGCTTATCGGTGGGCAAAATAAAAACCCCTCCCATCTGGGAGAGATTTTGGTGGTGGACGATACTGGATTTGAACCAGTGACCTCTACGATGTCAACGTAGCGCTCTAACCAACTGAGCTAACCGTCCTAAAGCGTTCTCATTGTAAAAGTTGCCGCAATTTTTGTCAACTTTGGTGCGCCCAGATGGACTTGAACCGTCGACCTCCGCTTTATAAGAGCGGCGCTCTAACCGACTGAGCTATGGGCGCTAAACAATATTTTATATAATAACCGACTGCTACCCTATTGGCAAATTAAACAATCTCCGCCAATTTTCGATTGATGATTGGTAAAATTAATTCCATTGTCGCGGCTGTACCGAGATTGCTATGAAAAGACACCATTTTACCGTGACTAACTGGCTTAAAATCAGCTAGCCAATTATTTAAGTCAATTGGACCATTAGCATAAGCCACCACTCCAGTTTGACTGCCACTGTCCTGATTTAATGATTTGTTAACTTCTTTTAAAGACGTTTGGTTTTTGAGCAACGACAAAGAAACTGTTGGTTCAGCCGATTGATTTAAATTATAGAAAATAATAACAATCTTGGTATTTTGTAAACCAATCAATAATCTCTCAATCGCTTGTTCTACTGCCTGCTCATCAATATGACCAATATCACTATCAAGCTTTGACCAGACCAAACCATTACTAGACTGTTCTAGTCCAGATAAAACTTTGCCCCAGAGCTTTAAAGTTGGCAACTTTACAGCCGAATACCAATCATTAACAATATCTTCACGACGAGCCCCCTCACTAATCAAATTAGAAGCAGCCAAAAGTAACTGTGGACTAACTTTGCTGCTAGTAAAATTCTTGGTGTCATAAATTAAAGCGGCCAGCAAACAAGTTGCCTCTTCTGGTGTCATTGGCCAATTGAGGGCGCGCCAAAGCTCATGAATAATTTCAGCATTAGAACTGGCCACCAAATCAACTAAATTAATCTGACCAAAATTTTCATTTTTAGTCTGGCAATCAATATTGATAAGTGGTGTCTGATAAAATAACGAAGAATTATTATTATAAATCTCGCCCAAAGCCTCTGGTTCAGCAACACCAACCGTAATTACAAGATCATAGGGCGGACGACCAACCAACAGTTCAACATCTTCTTCAGTAAATTGACCGCCATTAGGCTTAATTAAAAAATTAAGACGATTGTCTTCAATCTTATATTTAATCTGACCGACTTTGGTGCGGTTCAAATCAAGACTAATAATAAATTCTTCACTCGCCAAGCTTAAACTTGGTCTAATGTCGGAATTCAAAACCGACCAGCTATCATCAAGCTGGCGGTTGGCTACCAAATCAGCTTGGATACCGGCTTGTTTAAAGCCGCTAACGAGAGCTATGGCTGCCGCTCCATTGCTTGATGCTGATTGAATATCAGCGGCAATTAGAACTCGGCTAGCTTGTTTGATAGTTTGTAGAGTTGTCGGTTCAAAATTCAACATAATTTCTCTGTGCAGGCGGCGGGACTTGAACCCGCACGGATTGCTCCACATGCTCCTAAGGCATGCGTGTATACCAGTTTCACCACGCCTGCTAGACAAGGCTATAAACTGATTAGGTATTGTTAACCAAAAAACACCTTTTGTCAAGATTAAAAATGATAATTAAAAAATAAAAAAGTTTGTCACTAGTCTAAATATTTGCTATAATATTTAAAAATAAATACCCCTCGGGGATATATAACACTATGGCTAAATACATCAAATTCTTCCATGAACTTGGAATTAAAGACGTTCCGCTAGTTGGTGGCAAAAATGCTTCACTGGGCGAAATGTATCAGAAATTAACTAAATCTGGCATCTTGGTCCCTAACGGTTTTGCTACTACTGCCGAAGCTTATCATCATTTACTAGAGGCTTCTGGGGCTAAGAAAAAACTAGAAAAAATCCTAACTGGCTTAAACACTCACAATGTTCTTGATTTGGCTAAACGTGGCAAACTGGCTCGCCAAGCTATTTTAGACACCACCCTGCCAGCTGATTTACAAAAAGAAATTACTCTGGCTTACCGTAAATTAAGCAGTCTATATAAAACTAAAAATCTTAGTGTGGCAGTTCGTTCCTCAGCGACAGCTGAAGACTTACCTGATGCTTCTTTTGCTGGACAACAAGAAACTTATCTCAATGTTTCTGGCGAACAAGATCTTTTAATTGCTGTTAAAAAATGTCTAGCCTCACTTTTTACTGATCGCGCCATCTCTTACCGGGTGGATAAAAAATTTGACCACTTTTCAATCGCTCTCTCAGTTGGTATTCAAAAAATGGTTCGCAGCGATTTAGCTGCTTCTGGTGTCATGTTTACTATCGATACTGAAAGCGGCTTTGAAAACGCCGTGGTCATCAACTCAATTTACGGTCTAGGCGAAAATATTGTTCAAGGCAAAGTCAGTCCTGATGAATTTTATATTTTCAAACCAACTCTAGCCATTATCGACAAAGCTTTGGGTGACAAAAAAATTAAAATGGTTTACAACACTACTAAAAATGCTGTAAATCCAGTTAAAGATATTGCTGTTCCAACGGCTGATCAAAAAAAATATTCAATTACTGATACCCAAGTCAAAACTCTAGCTAAATGGGGTATGGCTATTGAAAAGCATTATAAACGGCCAATGGATATTGAATGGGCTTTGGATGGCCACGATAAAAAACTTTATATTGTTCAAGCTCGTCCAGAAACCGTCAATAGCCAGCGCAATTATAATATTCTAGAGGAATATAGCTTAAAAAAGAAAGGTGCTATTTTAGTTGAAGGCCGCAGTGTTGGTAATAAAATCGGCGCTGGCACGGTTAATCGCATCATGAGCGTTAAAGATATTGTTAAGTTCAAACCAGGCCAAGTCTTGGTTACTGAAATGACTGACCCTGATTGGGAGCCAATCATGAAAATTGCTTCAGCCATTGTAACTGATAAAGGCGGCCGTACTTGCCACGCGGCTATTGTTTCTCGTGAATTGGGTATTCCTTGTGTTGTTGGCACTGGCAATGGCAGTCAAAAACTAAACAACGGCCAAGCCGTAACTGTCAGCTGTGCTGAGGGCGACGCTGGTTTTGTTTATGAAGGTAAGCTATCTTTTACTATCAAAAAAACTGATATTCAAAAACTGCCTAAACCTGCTTGTAAGGTTATGCTCAATATTGGCTCACCTGATATTGCCTTTGCCAATTCATTTTTACCTAATGACGGCGTTGGTTTAGCTCGCGAAGAATTTATCATTAATAATTCCATCCGCATCCACCCCATGGCTTTGATTAATTATCACAAATTAACCGATGCCAAACTAAAGAAACAAATTGACCAATTAACTGTTGGCTATACTGATAAAAAACAATTCTTTGTTGATAAATTAGCCCAAGGTGTTGGCACCATTGCCGCTGCTTTTTATCCCAAGGATGTTATTGTTCGTTTGTCTGATTTCAAAACCAATGAATATGCTAATTTAATCGGCGGCAAAGATTATGAGCCAGTCGAATCCAATCCAATGATTGGTTGGCGCGGAGCTAGTCGTTATTATGATCCAAAATTCGAACCAGCTTTTGCCTTAGAATGTCTAGCCCTCAAGAAAGTTCGCGAAGAATTCGGCCTCAAGAATCTTAAAGTCATGATTCCTTTCTGTCGCACTGTTGAAGAAGGTAAATTGGTTATTAAAACTATGGCTAAATACGGACTCAAACAAGGTAAAAATGGCCTTGAAGTCTATGTGATGGCCGAAATACCAACCAATATCATTTTAGCTCGTGATTTTGCTAAAGTTTTTGATGGCTTCTCTATTGGTTCCAATGATTTAACCCAGCTAGCTCTAGGGATTGATCGCGATGCTGGCAACCTGCAAATCGCTGGTGCTTCCAATGAAAAAAACCCTTCAGTCAAATCCTTAATCGAGTTCTTAATTGAAATTGGTAAAAAAACTAAAACCAAGGTTGGTATCTGTGGTCAAGCCCCAAGTGATTTCCCTGATTTTGCTCAATTTTTAGTAACTTGCGGTATTGATAGTATGTCGCTCAACCCCGACACCGTTATTAAAACCACTCTGGCTTTAGGTAAAATTAAACCAACCAAGAAAAAATAAATTAGTCTAATTTCTCTACAAAAAACAGCTACTAATTCAGTGGCTGTTTTTTTACTCTCCTTGACATAATTTAAAAAATATGCTATTGTACAGACAAGTAGTTATGGCCTTTAACAATCTCAAAACCATCAAGTAAGGAGGTATTATGCGATGGTTCAATTTCTTCTTTGGTAGTCCACAGCGTGTGCTCTGGACGTTGGTTGTTTTAATGATTTTAGTGGGAATGGTCTCCCCGGAAATTGTTAAAACTGCGTTTAATAATTTGTTGGACGCTTTACAACCATTAATTAATTTAGCCGTTACCCTAATGATAGTTTATGGTATTGGGTTATGGCTATTCAAAAAAGGCGGCAAGAAGTAGCCGCAAGGAGGAAAAGATGAGTACAGTAAAAAAAATAATAATAATAATTTCAGTAATTATCGGCTTTCTCTTTATAATTTCAATAGATGGTTTAACTGATCTGGCCTTTTCTAACAAAATCACCATCAGTGATAATCTTCCTTTAAAAAACTTCAAAAACTATCCGGAGATTGGCCAAGCGCTTGTCAATCTCTATAATTCTGAAAACCCTGAAGAATGGTCAAAAATCCATTCCGAAGAGTTTTACCGGGCCTTGGAATTCCTAAACGACTATACCGTTTGGGAACTCAAAAACCCAACTTCAGCTGCTAAACAATTTTTTAAACAATTAGCAACTGAAAACCAACGGCAGATCGTCTGCCTAGAATAAATTTCCTTTAAGCTAATCCCAACGATTAGCTTTTTTTATTACTTAAAAAACATTATAATAAGGCTATATCTTTTTATTATATTGAAACAACAGTAATATGTACTGGTTAAACACTCCACTGCCGGCCACCATTATCTCATTTGGTCACTTTCAGCTTTACTGGTATGGTTTTTTAATGACACTTGCTATAGCAGCGGCCAGTTTTGTCTTGTGGAGACTTAGTCGAAAGACTGTTTCCAGTAAAGATTTACTCGATTTAATTTTTAACTTAGTGATTACTGGTTTAATTAGTGCTCGACTTTATCATGTTTTAATCCATTGGTCTGATTATATTACCACCCCTCTCTCTATCCTTAAGGTCTGGGAAGGCGGTTTAGCTATCCATGGCGGCCTAATTGGCGGTCTCATCGCTCTTTATTTTACTTGTCGTCAGAAACAGTGGTTTTTTTGGCAATGGACAGCCTGGCTTACACCAGCCGTCACCCTAGGCCAAGCTATTGGCCGCTGGGGTAATTTCTTCAATCAAGAGCTCTTTGGCCAGCCTAGCACCAAACCTTGGGCTATCCCAATTGATTTAGCCTATCGACCACTTGGTCAAATAACTACCACTCATTTTCAACCGCTCTTTTTCTACGAATCGCTCGGTTGTCTTTTGTTAGCTACTATTCTTTATATTTTAAATCGCCGTAATATCCGACCACTCTCAATTTTTGGCAGCTACCTTGGTGGTTATGGTTTAATTCGCTTAATTATGGAGTTTTTTCGCCAAGATGCTACCTGGCAAATTGCTAATTATCGCTGGCCACAAATACTTAGTCTTGGCCTTGTTTTTATTGGCTTTTACTTAATCGTCAAAAAATCAAAACCACAGACTCTTGCCAAATAACGTTTTTAATGTTAGATTAATAATCGCTCTCATACTCCGATTTATTCGGTTTTAATCCAAATTATGCCAAATCTAAAATCAGCTAAAAAAGAATTACGAAAAGGCAATCGACGAGCTGCTCGCAATGAGGAAGTTCGCCAAGAAGTCAAAAAAATGGTCAAAGGTAGCCGCCGTGCTATTGATGCTAAGACTGCCGAAGCTCAGGAAATGGTCAAACAAACCATCAAGACCTTGGACAAAGCAGCCAAAAAAGGTGTCATTAAGAAGAATACTGCTAGCCGCAAAAAATCACGGCTTCAGAAAAAGCTTAACGCTATTCAGCCAGCTGCTAAAACGACCAAAAAGAAATAGTTTTGAAAGATTAAAAGAAAACACCCCGCAAATTACGGGGTGTTTTCTTTATATAAAGAACGGCTTACCAATTATTTAATAACTTCAATAGTTGCGTATTTTACACCAAACTTTTTAGCTGATTGATATTCTTTCATCCAAACGTCAACGCGATTGGCATGTTTTTTAGCCATGCGATCACGAACCACAAAAATACGATCGCCAAATAATTCTGGAATTCTAATTTTAGTGCCAAGTGGCAAAAAATTAGCAGCCACCGTATCTTCAACACCATGTTTACAGACATTGAAACCATTAGCAGTAATACAAGGCGAAGCATCACACTGGGCAACATCAGAATTATAAGCAGTCATTACGTGTTTACTAGTTCTAACAACTCGACCGCTAAATTCATCATTTTTAATTTCTTCAACTTCAACATCCTCAACTGGCAATCTTAATGACCAGCGTTCACCAATCAAATCGCGAGGCACGATATTGTTGGCTTCCAAACTAAAAGATAAGGAAGATGTAGGCTTGCTATCCATCTCATCACCCTGACTAGCCAAAATTGGCATCGGGAAGAACAAAAACTCTAAAGCCACAACAGCAGTTAGTAACCAACTGATTCGTTTGGCTTGTTTTTTGTTAAATAGACGGATCTTACACCGCGAATAATCCATATTTAGTGATTTAAAAACCCTCGAGCATTTAGCTTTAATTAATTAAATAAGCATGGGTAGTATTGGAGGGTGACTTACTATACTAGCACAACTAACAAAATATGTCAATGGTTTAGAGCAACTTTTTTACTATTTTTATTTTATATTAGCCAAAATATATATAAATATACCCCCTCCAGTTAGGGGCTTGATTTTTTTCTAAAGATAGCCTAATATACTTACACACCTATAACGAACTTCTGGTAACAGGTGTCCAGAAGGCTCCAATAAAGGGAAAAATCTTTATTTGGATGTTAATTATTAAACTAGGTGTTTTGCCTAGTTATTTTTTTATGAATCCACAAGACAACAATTTGAGCGAATTTGCTAAACTGTTAGAGAAAGATGGCTTTGCGATTCCTCAAGTCGGCGACACTATTGTCGGCAAAATTATTACTGCCTCAAAATCTGAAGTTAAATTAGATATTGGCGGCGTTATGACTGGTATTATTCGCGGTCGTGAACTTTATTTCGATGCTAGCGAATATGCTAAGTTACCAGCTGGCTCTGAAATTGAAGCCACTGTTATTGATACTGATAATGAAAATGGCGATTTAGAACTTTCTTTCCGTCATGCTGGCGAACAGAAAGCTTGGCAAAACCTACAAGATGCCTACGCTAAGAAAGAAAACATTAAAGTTAAAGTTCTTGATGCTAATAAGGGCGGTTTAATTGTCGTTCATGGCCAAGTTACTGGTTTCTTGCCAGTTTCTCAATTGGCTCCAGAAAACTATCCTCGCGTTAGCGGCGGTGACAAGACCAAGATTTTAGAAAAATTGAAGACCTTGGTTAATACTGAAATGGAAGTTCGAGTCATGACCTTAGATGAAGATGACAAGAAATTAATTGTCAGCGAAAAAGATGCTTGGCAAGACAAACAAAAAGATATTATTTCCCGTTATCAGGTTGGCAGTGTTGTCGAAGGCAGTATTACTGCTATCACCGGTTTTGGTTTGTTCATTAATTTTGACAACAACTTGGAAGGCTTAATCCACATCAGTGAATTAGCTTGGCAAAGAATTGATGACATCAATGAACTTTATAAGATTGGTGATGTTATCAAAGCTGAAATTATCTCTATTGATGGTTCCAAGATTTTCTTATCAGCCAAAAAGTTAATTGACGATCCTTGGAAGAATGTTGCCAAGAAATATACTGTTAACCAAAAAGTTACTGGTTTAATCTTGAAAGTTAACCCATTTGGTCTCTTTATCGAATTAGATAATGATATCCATGGATTAGCTCACATCAGCCAATTATCATTAAATCCTGGCCAAAAGATTACTGATGCTTACGCTCCTAATACTCGCGCTGAATTTACTATCATTTCTTTAGAACCAGAAAATCACCGCTTAGGCTTAGCCAATATTGTTAAGAAGGCTAAGAAAGAAAAAGATGGTGAAGCTAAAGAAGAAGCTACCGAAACAGAAGCTAAACCAAAAAAGGCAGCTAAAAAAGAAGCTAAGGCCGACAAAGAAGAAACCGAAGTTGCTGAAACTGAAGTTAAGACTAAAAAAACCGTTAAAAAAACTGCCAAAGCTGAAGAAGAACAGGTTGCCGAATAAAAATTATCTTCTCTTAATAATAAAACCGCCTTTTGAGGGCGGTTTTATTATTGTCAAAATCATAATTATTAGGCTATACTAAAATAACTAAATATTATTTCCTTATGAAAAATCTACTGAAAAACTTTTTTCTGATCTTGGTTATTTTTTTATCGATTAGCTATTTATTTAGCTTATACCATAACAAATCAGCTAAAATTGAAAAAATTGGCCTAGAAAACTTGGTTCAAGAGGTTAACAACAGCCAAGTTTCTGCAATTTCAATTGACGGTAATAATCTAGCCATTCGTCTTAAAGACGGCAAACAACAAAAAGCCACTAAAGAATCTGGTGAAAGCTTAAGCCAACTGCTTCGTAATTTTAATGTCGAAGCTGACAAAATGGCCGCTGTTAATATTGAAGTTAAACCTGATTCTTCCAATAATATTCTCTTTTCCATTATTCTACCTTTTGTTTTACCGATTGTAATCTGTATTGTGCTTTTTTACTTTATTATGCGTTCGGCTCAGGGAGCTAATAACCGGGCTATTAGTTTTGGTCAGACCACTGCCAAAGAAATTGATCGCAAAAAAAATAAAATCACTTTCCGTGATGTGGCTGGTGTTAAAGAAGCTAAGGAAGAATTAAAGGAAGTGGTTCAATTTTTACGTCAACCAAAGAAATTTACCGATCTTGGCGCTAAAATACCAAAAGGTGTTTTACT
>CAZXQE010000012.1:0-11528 GCA_964643015.1 uncultured Gammaproteobacteria bacterium | reverse complement strand
CTCAATGAATCTTTTGATATCTCAATGTTCTTTTATCCCATCAATTCAACAATTGTTTTGAAACAATTAAAAAATAAAGTTGGTATTTTAGAAGCTCAAATTAGTGCTGATCATGAAAAAGGTAATCCACGTGATCCCCTGAGAGAGACAGCCCTTTTAGATGTTGAAGCCTTGCGTGACTCTTTAACTCAAGGCACAGAAAAATTCTTTCAATTTGCCCTCTATATTACGCTTTATGCTAAGACTGAAGAGGATTTAACGCAGATGACTAACAACATCGAAGACTTGCTTGGTTCACGTCTAGTCTATTCTAAACGAGTTCTCTATCAGGCTGAGCAAGGTTTTAATTCGACTTTACCTTTTTGCGAAGACGATCTTAGTATTGCCTTCAACATGAACTCTTCACCCATTGCTTCATCTTTCCCTTTTATTTCCAGTGAATTAACTAGCGATAACGGCATTCTTTATGGTATTAACCGCCATAACAATAGTTTGATTTTATTTGATCGTTTCAGTCTACCTAATGCTAACAATGTTGTTTTTGCTACCTCTGGTGCTGGTAAAAGTTACGCTATCAAACTAGAGGTTTTACGCATTATGATGATGGGTACTGATGTTATCATTATTGACCCTGAATACGAATACAAACAATTAGCCGAAGCCGTTGGTGGAACTTATATTAACATTTCTTTAGCTAGTGAAGCCAAAATCAATCCCTTTGATTTACCGCGACCAGTTGGCCAAGAGTCAAAAACCGAAGATATTATTCGTAGCGGTGTTATTACTGTCAAAGGTCTAATTCGAATCATGCTGGGTCAATTGTCAGCCGAAGAAGATTCTTTGATTGATATGGCTCTACTGGAAACTTACGCCAAAAAAGATATCACTCCTGATAGCGATTTAGGTCAAATCGAACCACCAACCATGAGTGACTTTCAATATATTTTAGAGGGCATGGAAGGCGGTGAAAATCTGGCCTTACGTTTGAAAAAATATACCGAAGGTACTTTTGCTGGACTTTTTACTAGTTTGACCAATGTTCAAATGGACAATCAACTTGTTGCTTTTTCTGTTCGTGACCTCGAAGATGAACTTCGACCATTAGCTATTTATACCATTGTTAATTATATTTGGAACGTTGTCCGCAGTCAGCTCAAGCGACGCATTTTAGTTATTGATGAAGCCTGGTGGCTAATGCAAAATGAAGATAGTGCTAAGTTTATTTATGCCCTAGTTAAGCGTTGTCGTAAATACTATCTAGGGGTAACCACTATTACCCAAGATGTTAACGACTTTCTTTTATCGCCTTATGGCAAAGCAATTGTTACCAACTCAGCCATGCAAATTCTTTTAAAACAATCACCAGCCGCTATCGACACTATCCAAAAAACTTTTATGCTAACCGAAGGGGAGAAATACCTCTTGTTAGAAAGCGGTGTTGGTGAAGGCATCTTTTTTGCTGGCAATAAACATGCTGCCATTAAAATAGTTTCTTCCTATATGGAAGACCGTTTAATCACTTCCAACCCTGAACAATTACTGGAAATGGAAAAACAAAATAAACAAAATAATCAGGAAAACAATTAAATTATATGCCCTTAGATTATCGAAAAAAGAATTGGCTTTATATTGGCGGCTCAGCTCTAATTTTAGTTATTCTACTCATTATTCTTTTTAGTGGAATTCTTAGCCCCAAACAACCAAGTGGTTTAGAAAAAGTCAAAAATAAATTAACTCCACCAGAAGAAAATACCGAAATAATTAAACCAGCCACTTATACCGCTGAAACAATTACCCAAAAAAATATCCCGCTTGATGATCGTGGTCGCTCTGAAATTCAACTAGAAAAAAAGGCAGCTGCTTTTGTTGAGCGCTGGGCTAGCTTATCTAACCAAGACAATTTCAGCAATATCGAAATATTAAAAAATGAAATGACCGAGGAAATGCTGGCTTGGACTGATGAATATTTAAAAAAACAACCTGAACAAAAAAATACCTCAATTTATCAAGGCACTAGCGCTAAGGCTATTGTTTCTGACGGAACCCTCAGCAGCAATCAAGCTGATTCTTTGACTGTCAAAGTTAAAGTTCGCGGTCAAGAAATGCTCGTCACCAGCAATAACCAAAATAAAACCTTTTATCAAACCTACGACTTGGAGTTGAAAAAAATTAACGGTCTCTGGTTAGCCAATAAATTAACCTGGCAAGATCGCCAATATTAAAAACTAAATTTTATGTTAGGAGGGGAATTATGGGCCCGTTTTCGGGCCTTTATTTTTAATATTATCTGGCCGCCGCATTGTCTACTTTGTGGTCGCTCCAGCTCTTGGTGCTGTTCAAATTGCCAAACAACACTACTTAAAAATTGGCACTGGCGCCAATTAGCTGATCAGACTTTTTTTTGCACTAATTACCGTGATTACCCCTTGGAACAACTAATTAGACAAGCTAAATACGGTAAAATAAAAATAACCATCGAGCTTTTAGCCAATTATTTTGCTCTTTTTGCTGCTCCTAATTTACAAAAACTCAACTTAAAACTAACTGCCATTACTTCAGTTCCTTTAAGTCGCTCACGCTTAAATTGGCGCGGTTTCAATCAGTCAGCTATTCTAGCTCGAAAATTAGCCAAGCAACTAGAGCTACCTTTTATTGACCACTGGCAAAGGCAACCGGCACCCAACCAATCTGGGCTCAGTCGACAAGCTCGTTTAAAAAATTTAACCGCAGTTTTTACTTGGCAACACCCCTTATCCGGTAACATTCTTTTAGTTGATGACATTATTACTACTGGACAAACCCTGGAACAGGCTAGCCACTGCCTTAAACAAGCTGGAGCTCAGCAAGTTATTAAATTAACTTTAGCTCACTAGCACTATGTCTAAGTTAAAATTGCTAATTATTTTAATAATTTTTATTGGCTTTTTAATTAGCTATAGTCTCAGTTTAAAATCAAATCATTATCTCAATATTTATTATCTCGATGTTGGTCAAGGTGATGCTTCTTTAATTACCACCACTAAACATCAAAAAATATTGATTGATTGCGGTCCTGACAAAAAAACCCTAGAACAATTAGATTTATTACTACCTTTTTGGGATAAAAAAATAGATTATCTTTTTATTAGTCATGACCACGATGATCATTGGCGAGGATTAACTGATATTTTAACTAAATATCAAATCAAACAAATATTTTTAGCTCGTCCAATCAAACTATCGAATGACTTAAACGCTATTCTTAATCTAGCACAAAAAAAAGGCACCCTTATTACCAATTTAACTGCTCCAGCTATTATTAAATTACCTGACAATAGTTTATTAAAAATCCTTTGGCCAACACCAGAACAATTACAGCAGTGGAGTGACGAACCAAATAATCAGTCACTAGTTATTCATTGGCAATATGGTCAAAGAAATTTCCTTTGGACTGGCGATTTAGAAACTTCGGCTGAAGAAATTTTACTTAAAAAAACACTGCCTTCAACTAACATCATCAAAATTGCTCATCATGGCTCCTGGACAGCCACTAGTTTAAAATGGTTACAAGCCTGGCAACCACAAGCCGCCATAATTAGTGTTGGCTTAAATAATAAATTTAACCTACCAACACCCTTAACTTTAAAACGTCTAGAACGATTAAAAATAAAATATTGGCGCACCGATCAGATCAGAACAATTCATTTATTTAGTGATGGTCAAACTATCTGGCGGGGATTGGCAAAATAGTCAGGCTGGACTATAATAAAAACGAACCGCTACCAGTAATGGCGGAATTATTGTTGAAAAAAAATATGGCTAAAAAAAGACAAGAGCGCACCCTGGTAATTATTAAACCTGATGCCCTCAATCGTAGTTTGGTTGGCGAAATTATCCATCGTTTTGAACGAAAAGGTTTAAAAATCGTCGGTTTAAAAATGATGCAACTTGATAATTCAATCTTAACTGAGCATTATTCTCACTTGGCCGACAAGCCTTTCTTTCCTCGAATTGCCAAATTTATGTCAGCTTGGCCAGTTATTGTTATGGCTCTAGAAGGTATGGAAGCTGTTAATAGTGTCCGTTTACTAGCTGGTGAAACTCTTGGCCGCAAAGCTGATGCTGGAACTATTCGTGGTGACTTCTCAATGAGTATTCAAGCTAACGTTGTTCATGCTTCTGATAGCATTGAAAACGGTCGCATCGAAATTAACCGTTTCTTTAAGGCAGAAGAGCTCTTTGACTGGGATCAGTTGGATCTTCAAGCTATTTACGCTGAAGACGAACAAGAAGCTGAAGACGAAGAATAAAAAAAGAAGCAGCCTAGCCGCTGCTTTTCGGGCTATAGTATAATGGTAGTACGCGTGCATGGGGTGCATGTAGCTCCGGTTCGATTCCGGATAGCCCGACTAAAATAAATAACACTATGACTCGTCAACATCTCCAAAACTGGAAAAAAATCCGTCAACCTTTCTTTATTAGTTTGGCTGGTCTTTTAGCAATTACTTTTATTTTTACTGGACTAATTCAAAATATTCGCCACTTACTAAGCGCCAAACAAGAAATCAATCAGATTAAAGCTGAAATTGAAAGACTGGAGAAAAAAAATCAAGATGTTGAAAAAATAATCACTTATCTTGATTCAAAAGAATTTATTGAAGAAGAAGCTCGACTCAAATTTGACCTTAAAAAACCAAACGAACAAATTATCGTAGTTCAACAATCAAAAAACAACACCAGTACTGACAATTTATCGATTAATTCCGTTTTTGACTTACCAGCTCCCCAGAAATCCAAAGAACCATTAAGTCGCAATCCATCACTTTGGTTTAATTACTTTTTCGCAAAAAAATAAGCTATTACTTAGCTTATTTTTATTTGGAGCCCATGGTCGGAGTCGAACCGACGACCTTTCCCTTACGAAGGGACTGCTCTACCAACTAAGCTACACAGGCCAAAAGAGCGGGTGAGCGGAATCGAACCGCCCTATCAAGCTTGGGAAGCTTGCATAATAACCACTATACCACACCCGCTAAAATGTGCTATAATTTCATTATAAAGACAAAGTTTTTGATTAGTCAACTTATGAAATTAAGCAACCTTTTTTTAGTTGCCACCATTATTCCGATCTCGGCTTCAGCCGCAATCAGTTCATCCCCAACAACCACAGCCATAACCACAGCTACCACTTCAGCCTCAACAACCATTAACACTGCCACTAGTAGCACTGCTATCATTGGTAAAGCTAGCTGGTACAATCATAAAACTGGTTTTTTTGCTGCTTCAACTATTTTTCCAATAGGGCAAAAAGTTCGTGTTCATCATATTTTGAGTGGCAAATTTATCGACGTTGTTATCAATGATTATGGCCCCGATCCCAAAATACATCCTGATCGGGTAATCGACTTACAAAAAGAAGCTTTCTCCAGTCTAGCTACTCTAGGAACTGGCGTTATTACTGTTCGCTTGGAGCCCTTAAGTCAGACCACTACAGAACCAATCAAAATCATTACCACTACTACAACAACTACCACCACAACAGCCACCATTAAACCAGCTAGCACAACAACAATTAAGCGCGATTTAAAAAAAGAACAACAAGCTTTGAAAAAATTCACTCAAGAATATAAAAGATTACCTAAAAATAAAGCCGATTGGGATTTAATCAATAAATTAGCCTACTCCACCAGCACTATTAAAACTACAACTGATTTTAAATCAGTTTCGCTAAATAATACTGAAGCCGCTGCTGCTATTGTTCTTGATGCCAACAACAATCAAGTTCTCTGGCAAAAAAATGCTCAAGAAATTGTACCAATTGCTAGTTTAACCAAAATGGTTGCCATCAAAACCTTCCTTGATACCAAGCCCAATCTCAATAAGACCGTTACTTATAGTCAAAAAGACGAACAAGAAATCACTAAATACTGTTCTCTTAGTGAAGCCGCTTTACTTAGACTAAAAGACGGCGATCAAGTTAAACTCAAAGATTTAGTTTATTCAGCTTTAGTTGGTTCAGCTAATAATGCTGTTGAATCACTAGTTCGTTTAAGCGGTTTAAGTCGCACTGATTTTATTAAAAAAATGAACGCCAACGTTAAAAAATGGGGCGCTACTAATACAAAATTCGTTGAACCAACTGGTCTTTCAACTGACAATGTCAGCACTGCCAAAGACTACGCCTTAATTCTAAAAAACACCAGTCAGGATGCTACTATTAAAAAAATCAGCACCACTGCTCAATATAAATTTACTACCATCAATACCAAAAAAGCTCACACTATCAAGAATACCAACAAACTCCTTAGGGAAGGTCAATTTGAGCTACAATCCTCCAAAACCGGTTACCTTGTCGAAGCTGGTCATTGCTTAGCTATGGCAGCTCAAAATAAAATTACTAAACAAAAGTTCATTGTCGTTACTTTAGGCTCGTCATCTTGGAATAAAAGCTACCAAGCTGCTAGCCAATTATTAACTACAGCTTTGAATTAAAAATTATGATCAAGTTTAACCAAGCCTGCAAAGCCTATTTATCGCACACCAAAGCCTTAGATAATTTAACGCTTCACATTAAACCAGGTGAGTTTGTTTCTATTGTCGGCCAATCTGGCAGTGGTAAAACTACTATGGTTAAATGTTTAATTGGTGAGGAACGACTAGATAGCGGTCAAATCTTGGTCGGGGATTGGGATATTACTCATTTATCAAACAATGAAATTCCTTACCTTAGGAGACAAATTGGTGTTATCTTCCAAGATTTCAAGCTGCTACCCAAGAAAACCTTAGCTGAAAATGTTGCTTTTGCTTTACAAGTCTGTGGTAAATCTAATAAAAAAATCAACGCCGTGGTTCCACAGCTAATGAAAATAGTTGGCCTTAGTGAACAAATGGATCGTTATCCGCATGAAGTTTCTGGTGGAGAGCAGCAACGAACAGCTATTGCTCGAGCCTTGGTTTATCAACCAAAAATATTATTAGCCGATGAACCAACTGGTAATCTTGATTCTATCAATGCTGAAGAAATTATTGAATTATTGCAAAAAATAAATAAATTTGGCACCACGGTTATCCTGGTAACCCATAACCGTGAAATTGTTAATAATTTAAATCGCCGTGTTCTTACTATTAGTGACGGCAAACTGGTCAGTGACCAAGCTAAGGGTAAATATCTCATTTAAAACTATGTTTTTATCGCTTGCTCGAATTATTAAATTTGGCTTTCAAGACGTCTGGCGTAACTTTTGGTTGTCGCTAGCCACTATTATGATTTTAATCTTAACGCTTTTCTCCGTTAATCTATTATTATCATTAAAAATTATTGGCCAAGCCGCCGTTGATAATCTAAAAAATCGCGTTGATATTTCTATTTATCTACGCCAAGGGGTCTCGGAAGACAAAATCATGAGCCTTAAAGCTCGTTTAGCCAACTTAAACAATGTTCAGGAAGTTAAATATGTTTCACAGGCTGAAGCTTTACAATCTTTTCAGGATCGCCACCAAAATAATCCCGAAATAATGCAGGCTTTGGAACAATTAGATAAAAACCCCTTAACTTCCAGTCTAACTGTCAAGCCAATTAATCCCGATAATTACGATCAATTAATTGAAGATTTAAATAAAATTCAAGATCCAGTTATTGATTCACGCAATTTCCAAGACAATAAAGAGTTACTAAATAAAATTAACAGCGTTACTAAAAAAATTAATGACATTGCCCTAAGCATTAGTTTAATCTTTTTATTAATCATGCTTTTGGTAATTTTCAATTCGGTTAAATTAGCCATCTATAGTCATCGCCAAGAAATTGTTATCATGAAATTAGTTGGCGCTTCCAACTTCTTTATTAAAGCTCCTTTCTTATTTTCTAGTCTAATCTATACTTTATCTGGCGTAATCTTAACCGCCGCTATCTTCTATCCCTTCCTTAGCTTATTACAACCATATCTTGATACCTTTTTCTTTGGCTACAATATTGATTTACTGACCTATTTCAATAACTGTTGGTGGCAAATAATGGGGCTACAATTTATTGGTACAGGCCTAGTTAACTTACTAGCTAGCTATATCGCCGTTGGTAAATATTCTAAAATTTAAACATGCTTAGCCTGGCTCAAGAAAAATTAATAAAATCACTGCAAACCAATAAGGGTCGGCAAAAAGCCGGTCTTTGGTTGGTTGAAGGGAAAAAATTTATCGAACTAGCCGGTAATTCAGTTAAAACAATTTTTACCCCAGCTGACACTGTTAATTATAGAGCTTTAACCACCACTGACACTCCGCCAACTATTGCCGCTACGGCCACCATTCCTTCTTTTTCTCTTGAGGAAATCAAGGCTCAAAAAACCATCTTGATTCTTGATAACATTCAGGACCCAGGTAATTTAGGCACTATTATCCGTTTAGCGGCTGCTTTTCAAACTGGCTTATTACTTTACCGTTGTGTTGATCCAGGTAATCCTAAAGTGATCCGTTCTTCAGCTGGAGCTATTTTTCAAACTCCTTGGCAAGAAATTGATTTAGATAATTTAAATAAATTCTGTTCAGCTTCAGGTCGACCAATTTACCGCCTTGAAAACAACAAACAAGCTCAGCCCCTTAATTCAGAGACAATCAATCAATTACCGCAAGAATTAATAATTATTGCTGGCTCAGAAGGCCAGGGGATTACTTTACCTTTAGGCAATCAGTCATTAGCCATCAACCACAATACCGCTATCGAATCCTTGAACGTTGCTACCGCAGTAGCTATTACTTTATTTACTTGCTATCAAAAAGCTTAATTATATGAACAAAGATTTTGAACAAAAAGGTTTACGCATCATTCAATATGGTTGCGGAAAAATGGGTAAAATTTTAATGAAATATGCCCAAGAAAAAGGAGCTACCATTGTTGGCGCAATTGATAACAATCCTAATTTGGTTGGCAAAGATATTGCTGACCTATTAGAGCTAGAACAAAAGACTGGCATTACTATCAATAGCAACCCCGAAGATGTTTTCTCCAAGCAGCCAGCCGATATTTGTATTGTTGCTATCAATAGCCTGATGGCTGAAATGTATCCTTTACTATCAATACCTTTGCGTTATGGAATCAATACCATAACTATCTGTGAAGAAGCTTTCTTTCCTTGGACCACTTCTTCAGAGTTTACTAAACGACTAGACAGTTTAGCTAAAGAAAATTATTGCACCATAACAGCCAGTGGTTATCAGGACATTTTTTGGGGTAATTTAATTACCACTCTGGCTGGTGCTAGTCAAAAAATTATCGCTATCGAAGGTTCTTCAAGTTATAATATTGATGATTACGGTTTAGCGCTAGCCAAGGTTCACGGTATCGGCCTAACCCCAGCTGATTTTGACACTAAAATTGGTCAAGCCAATATCTTACCATCCTATATGTGGAATAGTAGCCAATGGTTAGCAACCCGTTTTGGTTGGAAGATAAAAAACATTACCCAAAAATTAACCCCAATTATTGCTGAGCAAGCTACTTTTAGTAAATCCTTAAATCAAAATATTGAGCAGGGCAACTGCCTAGGTATGACTGCAACAATTATTCTTGAAACCGAAGAAGGCCCGATAATTCAAGCCAAAAATATTGGTAAAATCTATTCAAATAATGACCACGATACCAATGATTGGAAAATTAAAGGCACTCCCACCATTAGTGTTAGTATTGACAGCCCAGCCACTGCTGAACTAACTTGCGCTACGATTATTAATCGTTTACCAGAATTAATGATTGCCAATCCTGGCTTTATGACTACTCATAATTGGCCCGCCCCTAGTTATCGTTGGAAACCTTTAACTAGCTATTTACCACAAAAATAAAACACCAACAAATAGTGGTGTTTATTTTGCTCGGGGACAGGGATTCGAACCCCGATAGCCAGGACCAAAACCTGGAGTCCTGCCGTTAGACGATCCCCGAAAAGCCCTTTCAATATAACGCAACCGCCAAAGTTTGTCAAAAAATTATAAAAACGCCTATCTATGCTAAAATTAAATCATTATTTTACTACCGTATTTATTGGTCTTTTTGCCATCATACCACAATTAAGTTACGCCGCTATCAATCCGGGCGATGCTCTAGCTGAACAAAAAGCAACCATCGCCGCTATTAATAAAAATTTATCAGCCGTTGTCAGCATTACCGTTACCGAAACTATTACTGCTGAAAAAAATGGCCAAAAAATAACTCAAAAAATAAAACGAGGTTCTGGTACTGGTTTTATTATTTCCAGTGATGGTCTAATCTTAACCAATCGCCACGTCGTTAACCAAGCAACCGGTGATAATGGGGAATATCGCATTCGTTTTCAATCTGGCAAAAGTTATTATGCTCAATTAATTGGCCGCGATCCGCTCAATGATTTAGCCATCTTAAAAATTTTCGATAAAAATCTACCAACAGTTCAATTAGGTGATAGTTCTAAATTAACTATGGGAACAACCGTTATTGCTATTGGCAATTCTTTGGGACGCTATCAAAATAGCGCCACTAAAGGGATTGTTAGTGCAATTGGCCGCAATCTAAGCGCTTCCGATGGTGACGGTAATAATGAAAATCTTACTAATGTTATTCAAACTGACGCTCAAATTAATCCCGGTAATTCTGGTGGCCCCTTAATTGATTTAGATGGTAAAGTAGTTGGCATCAACGTGGCTCGCGATACCAGTGGTGATTCAATTGGTTTTGCTATTCCTATTAATGACGCTCGAAATGTTATCGATAGCGTTAAAAAGACTGGTCGCATTATTAGACCAAGACTAGGAGTTAGCTATTTAATGCTTGATGAAGATTTAGCTTTTGAGAAAAATCTAACCACGACCGAAGGTGCCCTTATTGCTGCCAGTGAAACTAGCCCCGCTGTTGTCGAAAATTCACCAGCTAGTCGAGCTGGACTTATGGCTGGCGATATTATCTTGGAAATTAATGCTCAAAAAATAAACGAAAACAATAGTTTAGTTCAAGCAGTCCAAAAATATCAACCAGGTCAAACCATTGGCCTCAAAGTTCAGCGCGGCAATAAAAAAATCGTAATTAAAGTTACTTTAGATGAATTTTCTAGTAAATAGCCTATGACTAAAAAATTTGACCTCATTACTATTGGTGGAGCAACTCAAGATATTGCTGTTAATCTTGATGACTATCAACTAATCGACAACCACCAAGACCTTTTAGCTCAAAGACTTTTAGCCGTTGAGTATGGTAGCAAAGTTATTGCTAAAAAAAGTTTTGTTGAATATGGTGGGGGAGCTGCTAACGCCGCTCTAGCTGCCACAAAATGCGGCTTAAGAGTAGCTAGTCTTTTTGCGATTGGCTCCGATCGACGCGGACAAGATATTGTTGATCATCTTAAAAAGAACCAGATATCAACTAATTTAGCTGAAACTTTTACCAAACAACAATCGGCCATGTCATTAGTAATTATTGGCCGAGACGGGGAGCACACTATTATTGCTTTCCGCGGCGCCAATGATTTACTTAAAATTACTACCGTTCAAGCCAAAGCTTTGAGTAGTGATTGGCGCCGCGGAAAGCA
>CAZXQE010000011.1:0-11636 GCA_964643015.1 uncultured Gammaproteobacteria bacterium | reverse complement strand
AGCAATTGGATATTTACCATCAGATTTATCACCAGCATACATTTCTAAAGCAGTTTGAACCTGTCTAACATCAGCCAAACGTCTAGTATCTCGAGACTTCCTCCGAGCACTATTTAAAGAAACAACCGACAAAGTTGATAGCATCGCAATAATAGCAATAACTACCAGAAGTTCAATTAAAGTAAAGCCTAGTTTGCGCATAGTCTTTACTTAAAAATTACCAACCATGCTATACATTGGCATAATAACTGCTGCCACCATCACACCAACACCAACACCAATTAAAATCATAACTAATGGTTCCAATAAACTCATCATATTGGCGAGCATATTATCAACCTCACGACTATAGAATTCAGCTACTTTGCTAAAAACTAAATCCAATTTACCAGTTTCTTCACCAACTTGCATCATATAAGCTACCATTTTAGGAACCAATGGGCTTTCCAAAAAAATCATCGAAATCGAATTACCATCCTCAACGGCTCGAATTGTTTTTTCAACTAAACTCTGGTAAGTCATATTACTAACAACGTCACCAGCAATTGATAGACTATTTTCAATACTAACACCACCAATTAATAATGTATTCATGGAACGGCAAAAACGAACCAACAAGATTTTTTGAAATAATTTACCAAAAACCGGAACCCTAAGTATCAAACCATCGAAAATAATTCGACCTGGCTTTGATTTTAATACAATCCTAATAAAAAATACTGCCGCTAAAACAAAAGCAATAACAATCCACCAATAACCAGTTAAAAAATTAGAAATACCAATTAAAATTCTAGTAGCCAAAGGCAAGGCCGTGCCGGTTTCAGTTAATACATCCATCAACTTTGGCAAGACAAAAATCATCATCACTAAACCAATAGCAAACATGGCAACAATAACTACTGCTGGATAAATCATGGCACCCCTAATTTTAGAGGTCATATCATAATCCTTGCCAATTTCATCAGCCAAATAACTCAAGACATCATCGAGTTTACCGGATTTTTCACCAGATTTAATAACACTGACAAAAAATTGAGAAAAGATCTTGGGTCTCTTCGCTAGACAGTCTGACAGAAGCGCACCACCGTCAACTTCATCAGCAATTTCAGCAATAACCTTCTTTAAATTAGGATTTTCTGTCTGATTAACCAAAATCCTCAAAGCCTGCACCATCGCTACACCAGCTCCAATCATAATTGAAAACTGACGAGCAAAAATAACCAAATCCTTTAGAGAAATTCGATTTAAAAAAGGAATATTAAAGCTTTTTTTAACACTAGTTACCTCTAAATTCAAAAGAATTAGGCCATTGTCCTTCAACAAAGTTGCGGCTTCTTGGCTATTGTCAGCTTCAACTAAGCCAATTTTTTTATCCCCTTGATTATCAGTTGCTTCGTAACGAAAAAACATAAAAACTATTCTGATTGAATAACTCGCATAACTTCTTCAACGGTAGTCAAGCCTTGCAAAGCCTTAATAAAACCATCTTGCTCCATATTAATAAAAGGCTGAGTGGCTTTAATTGATTCTTCATCAAAATCACTACGTTGCATAATCATATCACGAACCTTCTCATTAACTTCAATAATTTCAGCAATTACTGAACGAGAACGATAGCCAGTTTGACCACAATAAGGACAGCCAACTCCCCGACTAAATTTAAGTTGTTCTGGATTATAATTAGGCAGTCTTTCTTGTAAAATTTCAGTTGGAACTTTAGCCAAAAGCTGTTTTATATGCTCTAAAACGTCGTCGCTAACCTTTTCTTCCTCCAAACAATGATCACAATTTAATCGAACCAAACGTTGCGCTACCACCAAAACTAAGCTGGAGTTAAGCAAAAATGGCTCAATTTTCATATCTACTAAACGCGGAATGGCACCAATAGCATCATTAGTATGCAAAGTGGATAATACCAAGTGACCAGTAAGCGAAGCATGCACAGCGAGTTCAGCTGTTTCGTTATCACGAATTTCACCAACCATCATAATATCAGGATCCTGACGCAAAAGAGAACGCAGACCAGTTGAAAAAGTAAAATTAACCTCTGGGCGAACCTGCGATTGATTAATACCTTTCAAAAAATATTCAACTGGATCTTCCAAGGTTGAAATATTAACATCTTCTTTATTAAGAATATTTAATAAAGAGTACAAAGTGGTTGTTTTACCAGAACCAGTTGGACCAGTAATTAGAATTAGGCCGCTAGTTCGATCAATACTTTTTTTCAATGATTCATAATGATTAGGCGCAAAACCAAGCGCCTCAATAGTTGGCGCACCGCGACTAACATCGAGAATTCTCATAACCGCCTTTTCCTGCCCCATTAAAGGCAAAATAGATACACGAAAATCAATATCACGATTATCAATATTCAAACTAATACGACCATCTTGCGGTACTCTAGTTTCGTCCAGTTTTAATTTAGACATAACCTTAACTCTCGAAATCAAGGAGTCATGAATATTACGTGGCAAAACTAACGAAGTCTTTAAAATACCATCAACGCGATATCTAATTCGACTTTCTTTGGGTAATGGTTCAATATGAATATCACTCGCCCCAAGCTCAACTCCGTGTCTAATAATGGCTGAAATGATTTTAGAAATTGGCGCACTTTTAGTGATTTCTTCAAAACGCAAATCATCATCTTCGATGTTTTTCTTTACTTCTTCCTCGTCCTCCTTAGCCTTCAATTCCAAAGCACTAGTAATTTCCTTATTAACGGTTTGATATTTTTTAAAAGCAATCTCAAAACTAAGTTTAGAAATTAAAAAATATTTAACCCTTAAGCCATTTTTTTTCGCCAAAAAACCAATTGCCTCAATAGCTTTGATGTTGTCCGCATTTAAAAGACCAACTTGAATTTCATCCGCTTCTTTACGAAAACAAACTGCGCGATAATTATTAGCTACCTCAGCTGGTAAAATATTCAATGTTTCGTCGTCGATTTCTATTTCCGACAAATCAATATAAGATAAACCTGACAGGCTAGCTTTAATTTCAGTTAACTTTTCTGGATCTAAAATTTCTAATTCTACTAAAATTTCATCGAGATTTTTTTTCCCATCCACCAAGGATTGATTAACTAAATTAAGCTGATCATTATTAATCAATGAGGCTGAAATTAAGAAATCTAATAATTTATTACTTGTTTGTTTACTCATAAAAGTTAATACAGAAATGGCTGAGGATTGCCAATTTTTAAGCCATCCAAATCTTCAAAACCTTCAGTTGTTGTTGAAGTAGCTGGAGCTTTATAATTGCTTTTCAAATTCTTAAATTTGTCATCACCCAAAACACCTAAAGTTAAAAATTCTTCAACACTTTGTCGCGACAGACCACTTTTTAAAGCCTGTCTTTCAGCTCTTGTTAAATTTTCACCGCCATCAATCTGATTAGTAAAAACTTTGAAAGCGGCTTCATCAACTTCAGTTAATGGTCGCTGATTTTCAGAAAACTGATCATACCAACGAACCACAAAAAATAAACCAACTACATTAATAACAATACCAAAAATCAACCAAATCATCTTGGAGCTAGATCTTTTTTGTTGTAAATTTTTTGACCTAATTACCTCTACCATAAACTATAATTAATCATCCAAATAATATATACGGATATTCAGAACAGCTTGATTCTTGGCTGGAAAATATTCAACATTTTCAATATCCATTAAATGCAAATTATTTTCAATTGTACGTAAAAGACCCTTAAAACTATTATATTCCTTACCTTGTAATTCCAGTTTAATCAAAGCTGAGTTAATTTTATTTTCCTGTTTGATAGCCGGTTTATCTTCTTTATTTTCACTAGCCACACTATCAACATTGTCAGCAGCTTTAACATCCGAAGATTTAATCATCAAACTGTTAGCCAAACAAATCGCTTCAATTTCGGCTAGAATATTTTCTTTATTTAACTCAACTGGTAACATATCAAAAACCTTATTACGAGTTTCTTTATCAATGCTACGATAAAATTCATTTAATTTTATCAAATTACTTTGATATTTTTGCTTGTTGGCTAATTCAATCTTGGCTTGCTGATAATTATCATTAACCTCCAATAAAGTATTTTGATACTCCGGCCAAAAAAAACCTAAAAAACTAATAATAACTGCAACTAGACAAATCAAACCAATAAAAATTGGATAATTATTATTAAAAAATTCCAGCAATTCATTTTTATCACTGCTATTTTGGCTACCAGGCAAAAAAGCCTTTTTTCGAGTTAGGCTCGACAATTTGGGTAGGCTAATTTTTTTATTTAAAAAACTACTCATACTTTATCGAAGAAAAACTTCAGGCTTAACCTTTATCTTAATAGAAAAAGTTAATTGATTAATTACTTTTGTTTTAGTTTCTTTTTTAGCTTGATCATCACTCTCAATCACTGTTTGATCCTCTATTTTAGCTTTATCCTCTTGTTTATTTTTTTCTTCAACCTTAATCATCTCGCCACCCTCGCTACTAACCTCTATAACCTCAGCGGCTCGACGAAAAACTTTTATTTGTTTAGCCATGCTATCAAAGCTATCGGTTCGCGCCTTTAATAAATACTCGCCAGAAGTATCACCGCTAAAGTCTTGATAAAAAACGTTAGGCAAAGTATTTTTTTCTAAAAAGCTGAAAAAATTACTCCAGTATACGTGCTTACTGAGTAAATCATTGACAACAATTAAGCGTCCACGAAAATCTAAAACATTACCCGCTTCATTTTCAGTCAAGCTGATCAACTGATCAATTCGACCAAATCTTTGGGAAACTTCTAATGACTGTCGTCTTTGCTTCTGTTGCCACAAATAAAGCATTGATCCGGAAATAGCAATAAAGAAAAGCGTCACAACTAACCATTGAATTAAAGCTAACCAAAATCTAGACCAATTAAAATAAAGCGTCGTCCTTCCACTGGCTAAATTAGTTTCGGTTAAACTAGGCTTATTCCAAGATTTCTGTTCAAAATTTTTGCGCAAATCAGTAAAAACCCTCTGTTTATTTGAACTAACTGCTTTACTAGGCTCATTTTTAATTTCATCTTTTTTCTCAGAAATTATTTCTTTTCCTAGATTATTTTCAGTTTTATGATTATCAACTTTTTTAGCTATGACTGGCTTTTCACTAATAGCAACAATTTGACCAGCCTTCCTCGACCCTGCTTTAAGTCGAAGATCTTCTTTAGCTAGATATTCATCATGACTAATTGACTCTTCAACCGACTTTAAATTACCAGCAAAACGTTTTATTTTTCTACGCTCAATTTTATTAAGTTGTTTTATTTTTCTAGCTGCTAAATAATTTTTCCATCGCTCAAAAAAGCTAGGTTTTTTTATTTTAGCTAAATCTTTATTTTTTTGCTGATGATGACTTTCCTTACTTTTAAAAACATCATTCTTTTTATCATCTTCTTGTTCTTGATGTTCTTGTTCAGCCTCCTTTATCTGTTGGTTTCTCTGTTTATTAATTTTCAAAATTTGCAACTTGGCTTTTTTAGCTGCTTCTTCAGCCTTAGCTTTAGCTTGTGCTTCTGTTTTGGCTTTAGCCCGTGCTTCGGCTTCGGCTTTATTTTTAGCTTCTGCCTCAGCTTCAGCCTTAATCTTTAATTGTCTCTGTTTTTCTTGCTCAACCCTTTCTCTCTCAATTTGTTCTTGTTTAATTTTTTCTTGTTCAAGCTTTTCTTTAGCTGTTTTTTCTTTCTCAAGTTTTTCCTTAGCTATTTTTTCTTGTTTTAATTTTTCTTGTTGAAGTTTAATTTGAATTTGGCTAGCCTTGAACTTCTCTTGTTTAGATTTTTCTTGCTCTGATTTACTATTTTTAAATAGAGATTTTAAAAATAAACCAAAACCAAACTTAGCTTTTTCCTTGGAAACAATCTTTGTTTTCTCAATTTTTTCAACCTTTTCATGTTCATTTTTTTCTACTTTCTTTACTTCTTTAACCTTTTCAACTTTCTTGATTTCTTCAACTTTTTTAACTTTATCATCTTTACTATTACCCCAAACCGAAGGCCAACGCAAGCGATTGTTAACTTGACGAACAGCATCATAGCCTTCGGTTGATGACCAATTAATAACTTCTTGGCCATCAAAACTATCTTGACCAGTTGATTTTTTTTCTTTTTTATTGGAGCCAAAAATCATAACTAATTAATACCACGCATTGCCAAACCAACTGAAACCGACAACCTAGGTCCGATTTCATCAAGTAATGGCTTAATATTTAAAGGATAAGATATTAGTGACCACGGACTACCAACTATTGTATTAATATCTAATTCTTTTGATAAATGATCAACAAAACCATATAACAAGGATGAACCACCAGTCATAATAATTTTTTCAATGCTTTTACCGTTATTGCTTTGAAAAAGATTAAGAGAATACTTGATTTCACTGGTAACTGAATTAACCAAACTCTTCATCGCTTCTGGTAGTTCACCAGTTCTCATACCCACTACACCCAAATCATATTTAAATTGTTCAGCTTGTTGCAAATCAATATTTAAACTTTTACTAATTGCTTCAGTTACTGATTGACCGCCCAAATCTAAACTACGATTAAAAACTGGCACCCCTTGATCAATAATTACTAAATCGCTAGTAGAAGAACCGACTTCAGCTAGCATAATTGTTCCCTTATCATTACCGATTAATGAACGAATTAAAGCAATTGTTTCACCCTCTAAAAAAACTAAATTGAGCTCAGCTTTTTTAAAAATTTCAACATATTTATTAACCAAAGCTTTTGGTGCACCAGTTAATAATATTTTAGTAATAACTTTAGCACCACTATGAATATCAGCACCACCTTCAGCTTCGGACTTCAAACCAACGGGCACGGCAATTTTTTTCCAATCTAAAACCATCTCCTCTAGGGGTAAAGGCATAACCTTTCTGGCTTCAGCATCAACCGCCGCCGCCAAACCAGCCTCGGAAACATTAACCAAAGTAATGATTGAAGAAAATACTGAAAAATTAGGTAAACCAGCCACCACTCGTCGACTAGTCATACCCGATTCTTGATGAATTTTAACAATTGTTTTAGCAATTTCATCGGTTGAAGCATTGAGCGGATTTACTCCGCCTAAAACTTCACTAAAACCATAAGTTGATAAAACAACTCTTTTATTATCACGTTTTAATTCAACAATTTTAATTCCTGAGCTACCAATATCAACACCCAAACAGCCGCTATTTACATCAGAACCTAATAAACCCATATTTAGACTGAAGTTTAATAAATAAAACTTTGACGGTAATAAGCCAATCTTCTATAATAAGATTATTATAGCATATTGAGCCATTTAGCTACAATAGCTCATATTGATAAATAAAAGACTCTTATGAACTTTTTTTCTCGCCACAAAAGAACTATTTTGATTCTTCTTTTTATTGCCACAGTTGTTGGCATTGGTTATCTTTTATTTATCGTTTTCTTTCAAGACTTAGTACCACCATCAGAAACCAAAACACCCACCAGCAGTATCGAAGATATTAACAAATTACCGCAGGCTGGAATTGGTTCTAATATTAACCCAGCTAATCCTGGCGGGACTCTACCTCAAACTGGCGACACCACCACTACATCAAGCTCAACAACAACGCCATCATTTATCGAAAATTTCAATCCCTATGTTAGTAACGTTGCTAAAGGCGGTTTAACCAACACTGAAAAATTAGTTGATTCACCAACCAGCGGACAAACCTTTAATTCACAAAATGGCAATGTTCAATATTATAATCGCAGTGATGGCAAATTTTACAGCGTCAATAAAGATGGTCAAATAACCGCTCTCAGCAATAAAGTTTTTCACAATGTCAAGGATGTGACTTGGTCTAATAATGGTGACAAAGCTATTTTGGAATATCCGGATGGCAACAAAATTGTCTACGATTTTGACAACAAAAAACAAGTCACCCTTCCTTCACACTGGGAAGACTTTAATTTTTCTAGCACTGGCGACAAGATAACTCTAAAAAGCCTTGGTCTCGATAAAGACAGCCGCTATTTAGCCGTTGCTAATAGCGATGGTAGTGGTGGAAAAATTATTGAATACATTGGCGACAATGAAAAAAATGTTTATCCCAGTTGGTCGCCAAACAATCAAATCGTCGGCATGTATACCGAGAGTCTTGATTATGATCGCCAAACAGTCTATTTTCTAGGAACTGACAATCAAAACTTTAAATCGATGACTATCCAGGGTCGCGGCTTTCAACATCAATGGTCACCAAAAGGTGATCAAATGCTTTATAGTGTCTACTCCTCGGATAACGAAATGAAGCCTGGTCTTTGGATTGTTAATGCTGAAGGTAGCCAAATCGGTGAAAATCGCAAGCGCTTAAATATTAATACTTGGGCTGAAAAATGCACTTTCTCTGGCAATGACGAAATTTATTGCGCCGTCCCAACTTCATTAGAATATGGCGCTGGCTTCTTACCTTCACTTAGTAATCAAATCCCCGATCAAATTTACAAAATCAACACTAAAACTGGCAGCCAACAACTTATTGCTGTCCCTGAAAAAGATACTACCATCAGCAATCTATTCGTTAGTCCTGACGGTTCAACTCTTTATTTTACCAATACTAACGATAGCTCTATTAATAAAATTAACTTGCGCTAAATTTAAAGAAACTTAAGTCTATGCCTAACAAAAGAATTGAATCAAACAAATTGGAACAACTAATCAACAATCCTCTCTTGATTAGTTTAGTTTTAGCTTGTGTGGCTTTATTAATCATCTTTCTAATCAACCTCTCTGCTAATTGGCCTAGCTTAATTTCAATTGAACCAACCAAGCAAGTTTCTCAATATCTTTTACAAGAAAACTACCTAGAAAACACCGATAACGATGGTAATTTAACTACCAAAACAGCAGCTAGCCCAGCTAATTTACGTGGTCCAATAATTTCCAATGAAGACCCTGCCAAAGGTGCTGCCAATGCTCCAATTGTAATTGTTTATTACGCCGACTTTACTTGTTCTTTTTGTAAAAAACAAGAAGCTATTTTCAATCAAGCCTTAGAGCAATACCCTGACCTGGTCAAGATAATCCGCAAAGACTTGCCAGACACTAATAAAAACAGTCTTTCCTATCTCTCAGCCAAAGCTGGTCGTTGTGCTTTTGAACAAGATCTTTTCTGGCAATTTAATGATTTAATTTTAAATAAATCTATTACTAGTTCAGATGATTTGGAAAAAATAGCTTCACAAATTGGCTTAGATCTACCTCGTTTTAAAACTTGTTACAATAATTCAACCGCTACTGCCATTGAAAAAAATTGGCAAGAAGCTGATGCTCTAGGTATTAGCGGAACCCCCTATATTTACGTTAACCAACGCGACTTTTTAGGTGAACTGAGTTGGAATGATCTAGAAATGATTATCCAAACTGAAGGAAAATAAAAAATTCTCCCCACCAATAAAAATATGCTTAAAACAATTTTTTCTTGCAGTAAGTGCGGAGCTCAATTTCCTAAATGGGCTGGACGCTGCAATGAATGCGGAGCTTGGGGAACTCTAGCTGAAGAAATCGCACCAGCAGCTGATAGCCGCTTAGCTCAAAAAACAGAATCAATAGCCAAAGCCAAACCAGCCGAATTAATTGCCTGGTCTGATTTAACTAACGGGCCGGTTAAACGCTACTCTACCAATCTAACTGAAATTGATCGCGTTCTTGGTGGCGGTATTGTGCCTGGTTCTTTAATTCTTTTAAGTGGTGAACCTGGTTGTGGCAAATCCACTATTGTTGCTCAAATTGCCAAAGCTTTAGAAAAAGAACTAACCATACTTTATGTTAGCGGTGAAGAATCGGGTCAACAAGTTAAGCTTCGTCTGGATAGATTAAACTATCAACCACAAAAAATGAGTTTTGCTAGCGAAACTAATGCTGACTCAATAATTGCTACAGCCATCAAGAATAAACCGGAATTATTGATTATTGATTCTATTCAAACTATCTATTCTGATCAAATTCCTTCTGAACCAGGCAGTATTAATCAAATTAAAGCTTGCACCATCAAACTTTTAGAAACAGCTAAGGAATACAATATTAGCGTTATTATTATTGGCCATTTAACTAAAGACGGTAACGTTGCTGGACCAAAAACACTAGAACACTTAGTGGATACTGTCCTCTATCTTGAACAAGAGACTCGTCATAATTACACTATTCTTCGCTCTAGCAAAAATCGTTTTGGTTCCACTAATGAAATTGGCTTACTTGAGATGACTAGTACTGGTTTTAGACAAATTGAAAAAACTGCCAATCTATTTATTCAACCAGCTGAAAATGTTAATGGTTCGGCACTGAGTTGTTTAATGGAAGGTACTCGACCGTTTTTACTAGAGGTTCAAGCTTTAGTTAGTAAAACTCTTTTTGGCTACCCTCAACGCAAAGCTATTGGTTTTGATAATAACCGTTTACAAATGCTAACAACTGTTATTACAAAACATAGCAAGATAAACTTAGCCAATCAAGACGTCATTATTAGCGTAGCCGGCGGACTTAAAATCAATGAGACTGCCCTAGACTTAGCCATCTGTGCCGCCATTGCTTCTAGCTATAAAGACCAGCCTTTACCAGAAAAAAGTTTGTTCTTGGGTGAAATCGGTTTATCTGGCGAAATTAGACCAGTTAGTAAATTAGAAAATCGTATCAAAGAAGCTGCTAAACTGGGTCTAAAAAACATCTTTTTACCAACACAAGCTAAAATAACTAGCTCTAAAATAGCCATTAAACAGTCTAATGACTTGAGCAAATTTTTTGCTCAGCTTTGGTAAAAACCCAATAAAATAAACCATTTTACTACTGCGGCAATAGTCCGTTACTAGCTTCAAGCCAAACTTGGCTGCTAAAAACTTGCTGTTGCCATTTATCTTGAGAAATTATCTCTTCAGCAACTTCTTTAGCCAAGATAATTAACTCTTGATCGAAAATTGTTGCCAGCTTGAGCTCACCAAAACCAGATTGTTCATAACCAGATAACTCACCTGGACCACGCCAAGCTAAATCAAGCTGGGCTAATTCTTGACCGCTATAAGTTTTAACCATAGCCATCAAGCGCCGATTATCTTCAGAATTATTTTGACTACTTAATAAGAAACAATAAGCCTGCTGGCCTCTTCGACCAACTCGACCACGATATTGATGAAGCTGAGCTAAACCAAATCTTTCAGCACTTTCAATAATCATTATACTAGCCCCGGGTATATCAACACCCAATTCAATTACTGCTGTAGCCACCAAAACATCCAATTCTCCTCGAGCAAATTGGTCCATTACAGCTTGCTTATCTCCTCCTGACATTTTACCATGCATAAGTCCCACTCGATATCCTTTAAACTCTTTAGCTATAAGTAACTCATATTCTTTTTTAGCTGACTTAGCTATTAATTTTTCCGAATCCTCGACCAAGGGACAAACAACAAAGACCTGTTGACCTTGCTTGATTTTTTGACGAGCAAATTCATACATAGCTGGACGCTGATCATCATTAACCACTTTAGTTATTACTGGTAGACGACCAGCTGGCATTTCTTTAATTACAGATAAATTAAGCTCGCCATATAGAGCCAATGCTAAGCTTCTTGGAATTGGTGTTGCTGTCATTGATAAAAAATGTGGCACTACTT
>CAZXQE010000010.1:0-11637 GCA_964643015.1 uncultured Gammaproteobacteria bacterium | reverse complement strand
GGCTGAGATATCTTTATTATACCAATAGTAAAAAGAGGGTCTGTCAAATTGCTCAAACTGCCAGATTCATCAAAAAAGCAAAACTTTGTCCATATTTGATCGTATTCAGAAAGTTTTAAGTCTTTTGTGTCTTTTTCTTTGTTTGATTTAAAAAATCCCATAAACAGTTTCCACTATCTAATTAAATTATTCTTCATGTAAAAACAAAAACGACCCTAAAAAGGTCGTTGGCTATTAACGGCAGTAACTAAATAAGTTGTACTGGCCAGATATATTCATTTTTTTTGCTAATTATAACTACATCTTAACACTGTAAAATAAAAAAACAAGCCTTCAGACTTGTTTTTCGTTAGTGCTCGGGGATAGGGATTCGAACCCCAATAAACAGGACCAGAACCTGTTGTCCTACCGTTAGACGATCCCCGAATAACGCTCTTATTTAATCATATCTTGGCTAGCTTGGCAAGTCCCCGCTTGACCGAACTGACTTTCTGCCGCATTGCCATTTCACCAAATTTAATAAAATTGGCCGTCTGATTGAACTCAAAAGTATCAACAATATCAGTAAAAGCTGGCCGGATTAAAATAGTTGGACAAGCTTTGCTTTTAGCTTGATTTAGCTGGTATTGAATCGATTGTTCGCGAATAATAGTATAAGACAAAGTCAGTGTCGTAAACAGATTTGGCTTGGCCGTAAAACGAGCTGACGGCTGAACTGATAAATCACTAGCAATAATAAGATCGGCGCCCATTTCTTTAACCACACTAACTGGCGTAATATTGGCTGGACCACCATCAACTAAATATTTTTTACCAAACTTAACTGGCGGTAATAGGCCTGGCACGGAAACACTAGCTAAAATCGCCTCGACCAATTTACCACGCCGTAAAATTACTTCTTGACCATTAGCTAAATCAGTCGCTACTACGGCAAAAGGAATCTTGCAGTTGGAAAAAGTCTTGCTGCCAAAAATCTTTTGTAAAAACTTTTTAATCTTTTTACCAGCTAGCACCGAATAGCGCGGATTACCAATATCAACCAATTCACTCCAGGCTTTGCTCCGATTAAACGACAAGCAAAGCTCTTCCAGCTCAGCCAACGGTTTACCTAAAGCTAGCCAAGCACCAATCACTGCTCCAATACTGGTGCCGGCAATATAGTCCACTTTTAAATCAGCTTCACTTAAAACTTTAAGGACACCAACATGAGCTAGACCTCTAGCTCCACCGCCACCCAAAGCTAAGCCAATTAATGGCTGCTGTATTTGTTTGTTTTTTATTGCCTTAGGCTTCTCCAATGACTTGGCCATTAAATATTTCTAATAAATTATTGATTGAATTATCCACAGCTGGAGTCTGACCATCACTAGCTGACTGTTCAGCAATTGGCGTTATTTTAACATCGAGATCGGCCATCAGTTTAGTAGAAAATGAAACTGGCTGCCCAAGGACTTCACTTAGGGCTTCCTCAACTATATGTTTAGTACCTGGTTGATTGACTTGGTCTTGATGAAATTTATAACGAAAGAGTAAGCAAACTTGACCACCATTAACCTGCGGCTGGCAAGCCTTAAGCATTACTGCGAGCCCTGCGTTTTGCTTTTTAATCTGAGTTAGCGCCACTGACCACTGAGCTGAAATATCTTGAATATTTAAAGGCTCAGTTGGCTGACTTGGCTTAGCTGATTGAGTTGATTCTGACTGGCTAGGCTTAGGAGCTGTTGGAGCTGGAGTTGGAGTAGGAGTGGTTGTGGGAACTGAATCTGAGATTGGAGCTGAAACTGTGACTGGTCGGCTAATAATTCGTGGAGCTGGCTCAGTAGCTGGTTGCAATACTTTAACAACAGCTAGCTCAACTGGCAGTTGAATAATAAAAGCTTCCTTGGTTTCATTATAGGCCTGGAGAAAAGCTTGTAGAAATTGAATCAAGCGATTGACGGCCAACTTTTCACGCCACTCGGCTAGACCAAAGGCATCGTCTCCACCCCATTGCACCTGATATTCTGGCAAAAGCTGTGGATTGATTTTGCTAAGGAGCATCTGCCGAAGTATTTCCACTAAATCTTGTAAAAAAACTCGAACATCGCGACCATCAGCCACCAGCTTATTAATTAAACTTATTGCTTCCAGTGAATTCTGTTCGCCCAAGGCTTTAATAAACTGACCAATCATTGATAAATCACTACTTGGCGACAATAGATAAAAATCTTCCATGGTCAATTTCTTTTCATCTTTTTTAGTCGGCTGACTAACCGCCAATAGCTGACCAAGCAAACTTTCAGCATCACGCAAATGGCCTTGCGAATTTTTAGCAATCGCAGCCAAAACCGCTTCATCCGCTACCCAGCCTTCTTGTTTTAAAATATGCTGGAGTTTTTTAGCCATGTCGCTTGGACTAATTTTCTTGAAATCATAGCGCTCACAACGCGAAATAACAGTGGCTGGAATCTTGTGGACTTCGGTGGTGCACAAAATAAAAACAACTTGTTTGGGCGGTTCTTCCAAAGTTTTAAGCAAAGCATTAAAAGACGAGTTGGACAGCATGTGAACTTCGTCAATAATAAAAACCTTATACCGTCCACCACTAGCAGCGATGCGACTACTAGCAATAATATTTTCGCGAACATTATCGACGCCAGTTTGGCTAGCGGCGTCAATTTCAATAATATCCAATGACTGGCCAGCCATAATCGCCTGACAACTAGTGCATTTATTGCAGGGCTCAGCTGAATCCTTACTTCGATTGAGACAATTGAGTGACTTAGCTAAAAGTCTGGCAATGGTTGTCTTACCGACCGCCCGAGGGCCGCAAAAAAGATAAGCTGAAGCCACTTGACCACGCTTGATTTCTTCTGACAAGGTTATTTTAATTGGGTTTTGACCGAAAACTTCAGCGAAACTTTGCGGACGATACTGACGATACAGTGTAGACATAGGCAGACTAAACTTTCTTATAAATAAAGAAACCGATATTAGATTGATTATTAATAATTTCTTTGACTAATTTAAAGTTGTGTTCTTTAAAAAAGTTTTCCATAACACTAGGGTGATAAACTCTAATATTCAATAATTCAATCTTTTCTTCAGGCAAAATATGGATTGCTTCATCGCGAACTTTAATTACTATTTTCTTATTAACAGCAAATAAAAATTTCATTAACAATGTTCCAATTGACTTTTCTTTAACCATTTCTAAAACTAAATCACCATAACTCGGATCGATACCCAATTTAATAATTGGCTCCAATAAAAATGGTCTAAATTGAGGACTGTTTAAATAACCAGTATAAAAATTAAAAACTTTTAAATCTTCGGAATTATCCAAACTTTGACGAACACGAACATTAACTAATAATAAATCATCTTTTTTAAGGATGTTATAAAGACTGTCAATAATATTAGTTTGATTGACATTGCCGATTGTTCCACCAAAGAACAAAAACATTCGACAATCAAAATTATTTGTTAGCTGACTAATTTCATCACGAAAAGACTCTTCAGCAATATCAGCACATAAAAATTGTCGCTCACATTCAAGGTCGCTCAAATTCTTGACTGCTAAATCAAGCATTTGTCTCGAAGAGTCGACACCAAAATAGGTAAAATTATAACCATCTTTTTGTAAACGTTGCAAAATATTATGTTCAGCTGCAGCATTACCACAGCCCAAGCTAACCAAAGCGACGCGACGCTTTTTATTAAACTGGCTAGTGAACAATTCGTAATACTGACCTTCTGAAAAATCATCACTAGTCCTAATTGAGGCCTGATAATAAACCGTTGCACCATCATTCAAATACAAAAATTTTTGCTCTAAGCTGCGATTTTTTAAACAATCAACCAGCTCTTTGTGTAGTTCCAAATCAGAAACTAACGAATTAATTGGTGACATATAATTGGCTATTAAATTAATTACCAAATTTAGAAATTTTTAAATGCACATAATCATCACGGCTGATGTAAGCTCGGTTAAATTTAAACTCAATCATTATCTCTTCATTATTACCGATCATCGAAATCACTTCAATCGATTGACTAAACTTCTCATCTTTTAATAATTTTTCAAATAATTCTTTATCCGTAATTTGCCAGACAATTGAATCACTATTCTCATAAGCTAAATTATACATCTCACCATTCAAATCGACAAATTGCCAATTATAAAGACGGCGTTTTAAGTCGTCAATGTTGGTTAACTTTTCTCTATCTAAAAAATCATGCCAATTGTCAGTAGCCTGACTAATTGTTAAACCTGACTGATCATAACCCAAAATATTTTTCATCGGAATCATAACCGCCTGAGTTTCAAAGGCCATTCTCATTTGTTTATTGCTAGACAAATGAGTAATGGTACTAATATTGTGTTGACGATCCGCAATTTTAAGTAATAAACAACGAACATCCTGGCTACCCGCCCAAAGTAATCGCTCTAGACGATCAGGAAAAATATGCTTATGACAATAAAAACAATCTTCACCCTTGGTAACTGAATCAACTAAAAAACCAATCTCTGAACCAAATTCCTGATAAAGCTTCTTTTTGGTATAGTCTGGGCAATCTTCAACCGTATCATGTAGTAAGGCGGCAGCTGTCAAAACTGGATCAGCAAACTTCTGAGCCAATTCACTAGCCACGGCAATCGGATGGATAAAATAAGGCTGACCAGATTTTCTTTTTTGACCAGCATGGAGGTGGCGAGCTCGATCCCAAGCTTTTCTAACAAGAACTTCATCGGCTTGCGATAAATTCTGGAAGTTGCTTAAAATTTTACTAATCGACCACCAATCTAACATATTTTATTCAGCGACTAAATTTTCTAAAGCAGCGTAATTGGAAGGCAAACCATCAGGAACTAAAATAGCAATCTTATCACCAAGCTGAGCCCTAAAGTAACTGACACTAGCCTTGAGTAGACGCCAGCGCTGATGCTCCGAGACAGCGTAGTAACTGCCATCGGCTGCTTGCTCGAGTACAGCTATTAAGCGTTGTCGTGGAGCTGGTCCAATTTGCTTGTACATAAAGTTGCCATGACTGCCAATAACTAATTTGAGTCCATCCCCTTCGACTAATTTTGACTTGGAAGCATAATTAGCTGGAACAACATAAGTTTTGCCATCAGGAGCCACCATTTTTTCACCATCAAAATAACCCTCAACAATATTCCCCTCGCTACCATCATCCTTAATACTAACTGCTGGATTATTTTTTATTCCCAGAACTTGTATTAACTGCTTTAGCTCAACAGCGTCTTTTTCCAGACGATTAATTAAGCTTTGCAAAGCAACAGCTTGATTTTGACTTAAATGGTAAGCCTCATTGCTCTCTGCCACTTTAACATCTTCAACAGCCACATTATTATCAACCGCTACATTGGTGGTTGTTTCAGTTTGATTAAAAACGATTGGTTGATCTGGTTGCCAAGCTTGGCCCTGATCTTGATTTTGGTTTTGATTTTCTGTCATATTTTAAAAATTTGTCTTAACTCTTTGTTTAATCTCTGCTTCTACCATATTACGATCTTGACCATATTTCAAGCGACTCAATTGACGAATTTTACCGGCTAGTTCTTTATCTAGCTCACCCGCTAGTGGCCAAGGTGTTTTTAAGGCAAAAGGAGAAATCGCTGCATTATCAACTAACAGCTTGATGTAAGCAGTATATTTATCCACATTAACTAAGTCATAAGCATCAAAAATCGGAGCAAATTCTTTTTGTAAAACCTCAGCATCTTCTGAACCAATTTTAAAAGAAATCATCGTACCAGCATTACCAAAAACAGCATCTTTAATGGCTGTATCGCCTTTAGCTGTTAACTGACCAACGTATTGGTGAGCAATCACTAAGCCTAAACCATATTTTCTCGCTTCAGATAAAATCTGACAAATTGAATTGGTGGTAAAGTTTTGAAACTCATCAATATAGAGAAAAAAGTTTTTTCTTTCTTCCTTGGCCATATCCGCTCGCGACAGTGAAGCCATTAAAATCTTACCAACCAAAATCATACCTAAAAGATAAGCATTCATTTCACCAATCAAACCCTTGGGCAAGCTAACCAACAAAATCTTCCGCTTATCCATTAAATCACGAAAATTAAAAGCGCTATTTTGCTGAGCAATAATTGGCCGCATCATGTCATTGGAAATAAAGGCAGTCAATTTGGAAGTAATATAAGGGACAACGTTAGCTAGAGCCGCATCGCCACCAGCTTTTTCAGCTTCTTTGCGCCAAAAATCAACCACTGTCTGATCAGCACAACGCGATAGTTTTAGATTACGAAACTCAGCATCAGCCAAAACGCGTGGAATTTCCATTAAAGTTGAACCAGATTCAGTATCAGCCATGATTAAAAGCATGGCATTACGCATATATTGTTCAAAAATTGGTCCACCAGTTGCTTTGAGATCATAAAGCTTGTCAAAAATACCAATCATTTCATTGATCACAAAAGTCTTTTGCTCTGGGTATTTCGGATCAAATTCAAGCAAATTTAAGCCCATTGGCCGCTCCAAATCAGCTGGCGAAAAAAGAATCACATCTTCAGCTCGTGACGCTGGAATACGGTCTAAAATGTCATCAACCAGATCACCATGGGGATCAATAACACAAATGCCATCGCCATTAAGTACGTCCTGAATAGCCATATTAGCTAGTAAAACTGATTTACCAACACCAGATTTACCAATAATGTAGGTATGACGTAAACGATCGGCTTCTTTAATAAAAATATCTTTTTTAATACCACGAAAAACATTGTGACCTAAAAGTAAGCCCGAATTTGGCACAGTAGCCGGAGCTGCCGCTTGCTTAGCATTGAGCCAAACAATGTTTGGGGTTTCAGCATTGGACAGCGGAAAATGAAACAAGCTAGCTAATTCTTCAGTATTGAGAATAAAGCTTTCTTTATCATTAAAACGTCGATAAATAAACTCTTCAATTAAATGCTTAGAGCCGCTATTACTGATTTTATTACTAAAACTATTACCGTATTCATAATGATTGTACTGACTTAGCGCACTAACTAAATCGGCTAGTAAAGTTTCGGCTCTATTTTTTTCAGCCGAGCAAACAACTAAACGCACATTAACATCTAACCCAGCTTTAGAATTTTTTTCTTCAATGGTTTTTAGAGATTCTTCCTCTAGGGCTGTTAAACGTTTTTCAGCTTTCTGAGCAGTTTCTCGTTCCTTTTGTTCTTTACTTTTAAAAATATCGCTGAAGAAATTCAACCAATCCTGCAATACGCCCTGTTTTAAAGCTGTTGATAAAGATTTTTGCTTATGAGCAGTTTGAACAATTTTTTTAACAAGACTATGCCAAACACCATAGGCACTACGCACTGTATATTGGATAGCCAAACTATCATCAGGCGCCAATTTAGACATCACATTGAGTTGTGAATTCATTAAATCAGCATCTTGTTTGAGGTAGGTTTTGAGCGGCAAGGCAAAGTGGCGAATTGTTTTTAAATTTCCCGCTGCCACTTGGCTATTAGCTTTAAACAAATTATAATCAGTAACTTCCTCTAAAACCGCGTCTGGATAATGAGCGTTAATTTGTTGCTCTAAATAACGAGACAATCGCCGCGGTGAAACAATATAGAAAAAAATTAAGCCATTATTGGCAACAATTTCAAAAGAAAAATGATCATCACGCCCCCAGAGCCAAGCTGCCATTCCACGCAAAGCTCGAAGGCCACCGATACTGGCAAAAATAGTTTCAGCACAGGCAATTTCTTCACGCATTTTTTGAACCGAAAAATCTTGCTCTTGCTCACCGTGACGATTTTTTGGTAGCTTAACCAAGTAAACTACTTGTTCAAAATAGCTGTGCTTTTTAGACCAAGACCAAATTAATTGACGCCAAATTACAATTAACAACCATGCCAGAAAAAAACTAATCAAAACAGCCATTAAGACAGCCACCAAATTTCCTTCCAATAATTGTAATAGGGTTTCCATAGTTACTTATCCTTTAGAGAAATTATTTTATCAGCCTTAATTTTAACTTCTTGCTCCAAAAAGAAACGATTAACTCCAGGAATAACTAAAAGAAATTTACGAATTAGGCTAATTATTTTATTAATCTGCGATTTGGCATGATCTAATAATTGATCAATCTGCCTTACTGTTTCACCACCGACTTGGCGTAATTCAGCTTGTTTTTCCGGTGTTAAGGTAACGTAAATCTCCGCTAAACCATCTTCTAAAATATCGTCAATTTCTTCTTGTCGTGGTGTTAACTGAACTACTGATTGAGTCTGGTTTTGAACTTGACCTTGGTTACCGACTGATAGCGAATTATCAGCTAATCGTTCATTAACTACTTTATTTTCTGTGACTATTTCAGCTTTATTTTCAGGAACAGCAACCTGTTCTGATTGATTTTCCTGAATTGACCCCTGCTCAAAATTTGGCTTCAATATTTCTTGAGGCATAATGGTTACTTACAGTAAATCGTTGCACTATGATTGGTCAAATAATCAATTCCAATATTGCCACCACACTTACTGTCACTTCTTATGGCATTATCAAAATAAGCCGCTGGGTAGATATTAGTTAATCCGCAGCCACTAACATCATTAGTGGTCCTTTGTGCTACTTCAAATACTCCATTAGCACCACAGCCTGTAACTGCAATTTTACAAGACACACAATATTCACTACAGCTCGCCGCCTTGGCTTCGTTAATAAACTTGAAACTTAAGGGTAGTTTTAGGTATTTCTTGCTAAAAATAGATTCTTTAATCCTGGTTTGTTGTTGATCCGGGTCAATATAAACAGCTGGAACATTGTTTTCTTCACAACCATCAGGATTACAACTAGATAAAGATTCTTTGGATATTATACTTGCTGCTGTGCAAAAATAATTAAGACCATCTGAGGTCCAAACTTTTCCGCTTGGCTTTAATGAACGTTCTATACGATATAAATAATTACCATCAACCAAACTACTACAATCCCAATCCCAATTAGCCGGAGCACCTAAACCAGAAATTGCAACATTACTAAACGTATCTCGACCAGGAAAAACACCTGCATTAGTATCAAGACAATCCATTTGAGAATAAGGCGATACTATAGTATTAGCTCGAGGCTGCAATCCTGTTCGATAAGTACTAGTCTGAGTTGTACCCAAAGCTTCTGGAGCAAGATAATGATCATTATCCTTGTCTTCAACATAAATAGTATCGACTTGTTTCATTTGACCGCCAGTGTTAACGACTAATTCACCACCGGTTTCAAACTTAACACTCTGACCATTACTCCAAAGAAAAGTTGAACCAGCCGCCAGAGTTAAACTTAATCCATTATTAATAGTGGTGGTACCATTAGCGACACCATCAACCGTATTGGTTGGTATACTACAGTTATGTCCTTCATTATCAATATTAATATCCCAGGGACCACTCAACTTTATCGCACAAAGATCAGACCAAGCCATGGTTATCTTCTCTTGGTTGCCAGCACTATCATAAGCGATAAAGTTGGTATGATAGACTTTGTCATGAACCTTATTAACTAGCCAAGAACCAATCCAGACTTCTCTTTGCCCCAGGGAAGCATTGGCTTGATTGCTTTTCTTCTGAGCTAATTCTTTTTGGTATTCATCACTACGAGCCTGAGCTAATTCGGTATCATTTAAGATTTTTAAAGTATTATCCTTTGGATTGACTGCATAGCGATTGGGAATAGTATCCAGAACACTAATAACCCTGTCTTTTTTTAATTCAACATAATCATAGCCAAAATCAGTTTCAATCTCAGCCACCACTCTTTTAATACCATTGTCAGAAGAAACTACAATTCTAAAATCCTGGGTATTGCCAACATGAACATCAAGTGGATTAATAGAACCTTCATAAAAACGAATAGTCGAAGTTGGCGAACCACCAGAGATTGTAAACTCAGCGTTTTCAGATAATGGCACTTTTCCTTTAGTTTTAGCCAAAGCTACTTCACGAACTGGTTCAGTTTCTTTATTAACTGGAGTATTAAGATTGGTTTGTTCTAGGCTAGTTGCTGGAGCTACTGGTTTAGCCGTAATTGACTGAAGTGAGTTACGATTAAAACACCAAAAAGCCCCCAGACTTACGACCAGTAAGCCAATAGCAGCAAGGCTAAGCTTTGTTTTATTAGACATAAAAAGAAAAAATAAATAACTAATACTAATTTTAGTTATTATACCAAATAAACAAATAAAAAGAAAAGTTTTAAATAAAAAAGAAGGTCTCGTTTGAGACCTTCAAGGTTGAAGTTTATTTTATTAGGATGATTTTACGGGTTGCTGTAAAATTACCTGATTTCATTCGAAAGAAATATATACCGGAAGATACCGGCGTTCCGTTATCAGCACGGCCATTCCAGGTTAACTGGTGCTGACCGGCGCTGAAGTTTGAATTTACAAGTGTACGAACTTTTTGCCCTTTAATGTTATAGACATCGATAGTCGTGATATCTCTGGACTTGGTTTCGAATCGAACATTAACATTGTTACCCACTCTGGTTGGAGTAGGATAGCAAATAAGATTTAGCTGAGGGGCAGGTGTATCCGGATCGTCGTTTCCAACGGCGGAGTTATAAACATCACTCAACTCTGTAAAAAAGAAAGTTCTTGGGCCACCAAAATAACTTCTAACTAGTAGAATAGTGTAAATATGACCCCCATTTTCAGCCAAACCTTGATAGCTAGTAAAATCAGTCTGACTGTTTATTTGCGAGGTTCTAGTCTCACCATTACTATTAAAAATAGTAAAAACAGCATGAAATCCGTCCCCGCCGTTAGGATCATTTCCTAACAGATTATCACCAACAACCAGGACATTATTGTTGATTGTTAGCGTACTATTTAAAAAAGTCCAAACATTGGGTCCGCCCAAATCGACAGAATCGGTAATAGTATAGCTAGTGCCAACATCTTCAAAAAAGAAAATTTTAGCATTATTGCAAGGGTCAACATCAAACACCGAAATATAAAAACGATTACCATTCAATGACTTAACATTACCAGCTCTTAAATCTGGCATTGAATGCTGCCAAATAACATTAATTGAATCATTAACAATTGCAACCTTACTTACTAAAGTTGCGCTATTCCAATTGATGCCATAGATAGTGTTATCTGACATGATAAATTCAGATTCACTAACAGCCACAGCATTGTGACTAGAAGTATTCTTTAATCCTTCAAACGGCATCTGTTTTTGTAACAAGATCTGGCCGTCATTCAAGTTAAGAACCGTTAACAACCCAGTCCAACTATAACAGATAACTCTGTTTCTAAGCTGGTCACAGGAAAGAGCAACTCTTCCTGGCAGTGTTGTTTGCCAAAGAGTGTCGTCTTCGGTTGACATTTTTGTAACTACACCATCGTAAGTAATGACAAGGTCATTACTAGAAGTCTTAAACATTCCTTGACCATTATTATTCCCATAAAAATCTGGGAATGGTTGACTCCAAATAATTTCTCTGGAAGTCAAGTTGTACTTGTTTAAGAAAGAGTCATTAGCAATGTAGATATAATTACCAACAACTACAAAATCCATAACACAATTACCAGGAACATTTATTGGCATAGACGGGACGGTTGGTGTCCCATTTTGACACCACACAGTGCTGATAATCATCAACACTAAAACGA
>CAZXQE010000009.1:0-11738 GCA_964643015.1 uncultured Gammaproteobacteria bacterium | reverse complement strand
GGGAGCCAGATATAAAAAACAGATTTGAAAAAATCTGTTTTTTGTTTATGGATTTTCAATAAAAAAAGCCGCTTAAGAAAATAAGCGGCTGCAATATTTAGACCATTCTTTCTGGGATTTGGTCTTTATTTTCTCTGCCACAATATATATCTCCTTCTGCACAATTGCCGGTATCTCGACAAGGTGCAGCTAAAAGGTTTTGCAGCTGAGAATTTTTTTCTTTAAGCTGGCAAACAAGAGATCTACTTAAATGATATATTTCTTCTTGAGCACAATAGCAAAGTCTCTTCGATTGTTCATGCAGCAGTGCATTAAATGATGCCACTTTTGTGTACTCTACCATTGCGCCATATGGTGCAACAGCTGTATGGAGTGTGCCAGGTATGTTTGCTAAATCGTTAAGCCAATAGCGGAAGAAACTGTTTTTGCTATCAATTTTTAAGTTAGCTACTAGTGGAGGGTGGTAGAAGCTGTTACTAAAATTGGGGATACTTCTTTTTATTGTTCGATGTCTTTGATCTTGCCCCATTGTTGCTACTGAAATTTTAACCATTGTTCTAATCTCGCCAATATTATTATCCATAAATTCTGGCATAAAATGCAGAAGATCAACTGGTTGAGTGTGTTCTGGTTTAGGATTAATAAAATTATTATCATTAACAATATTAGAGATAAAACATTCTGGTTTTGTCAGGATTGCAAATTCGCCAACAAATTTTGGCGACCAGTCATTTTGATTGCGTTCTTTGTCGTTAAACATAAAGGCGATTTCAGGGTATATGGTTATAACACTTTGACGCATTTTGTCAGTGACAAAACGCAAAACAGGTGTCCATGCAGTTTTCCATATAGCGATTAATGTGGATAGATTAATTGTGTATTCGACTGCTGTCGGCAATATGGTTGGAATGAAGACGCGTAATTGCTCTTGGGCAATTTTGGGACTATTTTGCTCTATGGATTTTTCGCTCCAGTAGGGTCTTTCTTTTTTTAAGAATTTTTTAGCCATTTCTGTTGCTTGGTCGATATTATCTTGATAAATTTTAATACCATGCCTTACAAATTCTAAAATTTTAGACAAGTCATTTTGTCTAAGATTGGGCCAAAAGAATTCAATATAATTTTTAACCCAGGTATAGTCAGGATTAATAAACATTTTACTGCAAAATCGCCCACTACGTTGATCAGAGTTATAGAACGGACTAGTTAAGTGTAAACCGAATGTAATATCTGATATGGCGATATCTTCTATGATAAAAGTAAAAAATTGATGTTGTAGGGTTGTGTGGTGCCCAGTTTGAAATAGCTTGTTGTTAACAAAGTTAACAACATCGCTATCTTCAGATTTAATTAGGGGTATTTCGCCTTGATAACAAACCTTTGCGGCATGTTCAGCAAGGCACAGCGGCGAGACAGTGGGATGGTTGACAAGCGTTACATTAATCATTTTTCCTCCTTTTTTAATGTGCGGTTATTTACCATACTAATTATAGCACTATTTGTCAATGTTTATGATGTTGTAAACATTGACTTGCTTTTGCTATAGGAAGTGTTAAGCTTTAGATAACTTTAATAACCAAACAAGGAGGAGTCATGAAGACTAAACCAATCGTTATAGTCTTAGCCTTAATAGGCGGTGTGTTGTCGTTGGTAGCACTTTGCACGTCCTCTAATAACCCTAACAAACAATCAGTTAAGGCGGGTAATACTCCAGTTATCACAATTCCAAGCCTTCAACATGATTTTTGGCCCAATAAGTTCATTATTAAAGAAGAGGAAGACGAACAGAATCGTCTCCCAGAGTTTATTGAACCAGTTTAAAAAACTAAAAGCTCGGAAAAATCCGAGCTTTTTTGTTTATTTCAAATCTGACTTTATTTTAAGCACTAAACAGCCCGCAATAGCATTTTCCCTCATTAGCTAGTTCTTCTCGGTGATAAGCGCAGGGGCAGATTTTTTTGGCATCTTCTTCAGTCTGACCAGTTAGGCGGCGGCACGGGCAGTAGCGATGGCCGTGCTTGGCTTCATTAGCCAAGAGGCCTTTTATTACTCGTTCAACGCTGGCTGGGTCTGGATTAAGCTGGAAGCCATTTTCCTTGGCATAATTATTATATTCACTAAGAATAGTGGCTAAGTCGGAGGTGGGCATTTTATTTATTAATTGCTTTTTTCAACCAATCCTCAAGTATTGGTTCTGGTTGAAAACCAGTGAAAGTATCTACTATTTGGCCATTTTTAAATAAAACTAGCATTGGAATCCGATCAACTCGGAAAGTTTGTGAAGCTATTGGGGTATCGTCGACATTAGCTTTAATTAAGATGATGTCATTGCTATATTTTTTTTCTAAGTTTTCAAGAATTGGAGCGAGCATGGAGCATGGTTCACACCAAGTTGCGTAAAAATCAACTAGGGTGAACTTATCAGTTTGATTGATTTCAGCTTGAAAATTTTGGTCAGTAACAATAATAGGCATACTATATAAAATTATTAATAAGTTGTTTTTAAATTGTAGCGGTTCTTTTGTGAAAAAACAACCTGAAAGTTTAAAATTAAATGTATAAAGTCTGTGTTCATTTTTTGGTCCTTTATTTGACGCTATTTCTGAAATAAGCTAAAATAACAAGGTCTAATAAAGTTTTAATACTTGTTAAGACGGCTTACAAATTTATTCAAGTTTTAGTAAAAAACTATGAACAAGAAAGTTTTTTACAGCTTGGCCATGATCTTGATTGTCGCCGCTGTAGCCGGTGCTGGAACGTATGCTTACTTCACAGCCACTAGGACTACCAGTGCCAACAAGTTCACCGCTGGTACTTTGGACTTAGATGTCAGTGCTAACGGGAACAAGCTGGAACCTTTTGTTATCGAAAATATGGGCGAAAATGCCAATATTTCTGGTACCAAAACCTGGACTGTTAGAAACACCGGTTCCTTACCTGGTCGTTTACTGGTTCGATTACAGAATGTTGTTAACACTGACAACGGCTGTAATGATCAAGAGAAAGCTTTTGAACCTGCCTGTGAAGCTGATAATCTCGGTGAAATGGGTAACGTTGTTAACTTAAATGTTGCCGTTAACGGTACTGATGTGGCTTCCACCACTTTAGCTACTGATCAAATGGCTAATTTAGGGACACAGTGGTCAGCACTAACTCCAATTATTTTGGCCGCTGGTGAAGAACGTACTATCACTGCTCACTGGGCAGCTGATGAAAATTCTTATGGCAATGAAATTCAGAGTGATGCGGTACAATTCGATATGAATTTCCGTTTGATTCAGAATATTAATGGCCAACAGCCAGCTAACTAAAACTATTCTAGTTTAAAGTTATTCATAAATAAGAGAGCCATTGAGCTCTCTTATTTATGAAAAAAAGAATTTATGAACTCTCTCAAAGTAATTTCTAAAATTTTAAGTTGGTTGTTAATAATCCCAATTTCACTATTGGCGATTTATATTTTAAGCTCCAATTTTCGTTTACTCGGGACTTACCAATCATTTTTAGTGCAGTCAGGTTCAATGGAGCCAGCTATTATGACTGGTGATGTTATTGTTATTAAAAGTCTTAGTCGTTATCAAATTAATGATGTTGTGACTTTTACTAATAATTCTGGTAAAGTTGTTACTCATCGTATTATCGAAGTAAATGATAATGGTGGTGAAAAAACATTTGACACCAAGGGTGATGCCAATCGTTCTGGTGACGATGATGCTATTTCTGAGGCACAGGTTATGGGTAAAGTAGTTTTAGTTATTCCTAAGCTTGGCTACATCGTTGCTTTTAGTAAGACCCCTCTGGGTATTATGTTTTTACTTTTGATACCGGCGGCGATATTTGCCCTGGATGAATTAGCTAAGATTAAGAATGTTCAATCGAAAAATTAAGAAGTTGGCTCTATTTTTGGTTTTTTTCTATATTTTTTTGGTTGGGACAAAATATACTGATGCCGATATCTTTGCTGAAAGAGTGGTTACGGAAAATAAATTTTCAGCTATCAATTTAGACCTTTTTGCTAGAGCCTCTTTTAACAACAATCAGCTGATTAACTTGTTTCGAACTTCTGGCATTCAGCCAGGCGGTTTTGATTTAGGGGCGGTTAAGATTAAAGCTAACCCTGACCGAGGCTTTAAGTATCAAATTAAGGCCAAGGTGGTTAGCGGTGACCAAGCTTTTTGTCAGGCTTTAAAAATAGAAGTTTATACTAGGAATTTTCGCCGTAAATTTAGTGGGTCTTTACTTGATCTAGCACTTAATTCAGAACTAGAAAAGGATCGGCCAGAAGATTGGATTTTCTTAATAGCTTTAGACGATGATTCGGAAAATTTAAAAAATAAGATTTGTGAGTTTAATTTCAATTTTAAAACTTACAGGTCTAGTCCTGGCGAGAATGGTGGTATTTTTGCCGAAAGATCAGTTAGTAATATTATTACCAGTAGTAATTGGTAAAATAAAATATGAAAAATAGGATTAGTAAAATAATCGAATCCAACTGGTATCAAACTATTTTGATGCTCTATATTTTGTTGGTGGCGATTATTTTTTTATTTTCTATTGATTTTTTAAGAATAAGAAATTTTGTTTTTACTGAACAAGGAGCTAATCAGCAATTTGCTAAAGGCTCAGTAGTAACTGCTTGGCAAAAAGATGGCTACAGGGTCGGTGACAGAATTGCTTATTTTTATGAACAAGACAAGGAGGAAAGTGTGGCGGTTAAAAAAATAACCGAAGTTGGTGGCAATGTTTTTGTAGTTGGAGAAAAGGAAGCTGAAAAAGAATTGGTTCGGGGTCGTTTAATCTTGGGTGAATTTATTTTTAAGGTACCTTACCTGGGTTACCTAATTTCTTTTTTTCGAACGGTAGTTGGTTTCTGGTTATTAATTTGGGGGCCAGCCATCTTTATCATGGTAATGTCGGCCCTTTACGGTTGGGAGCAAGTTAAATTCAATAAGTAAAGGTATGATTAAAATAGTTTCAACAATTATCTTTTTTACCGCCTCACTGTTGCTAACTATTACCGCCATTAATTTCTCGCAAGACGTTTACTCGGATTACCAGATTAAGAGATTGCCGATTTATAATGAAAAGTTACCAGAATCGGCTGAAATGGAAAATTTAACCGAAAAAGAATTAAAGGAAGTGGATTTTAATGAAACTGTTAAAATTGCTGATAAAAATAACGAAGAGGTTGGTTCAAATTATAATCAATTATTAAATGAGGCCGAATTGGTTGAATTTAGCGATGAATATATAAAAAAAGGTGAAGAACTAAAAAGTGCTTATTTAAATATTGATTATTTGAATCAGGAAGCGGTTAATCAGCCACAAGAAACTAGCAGTCAGGGAATAGATTACCAATTGGATAATTTAGGGGTTAACGCTAACTTTTCTGGCAGAAAAACTTGGTTGGTGCGTAATAATCAAAATGAATCCGGTCGCTTACTTTTAGGTTTATCTGAGCTAATTAATTTAGAAAATGGCTGTAATGATCAGGAAAAATCGGTTGATAAAAACTGTCAAAAACTTAAAGATAAAGGTGAGCTTGGTGGAAAAATAAAATTAATCATTGCTCTTGATGGTATTGATAAAGTCAATTCATTTCTTCTAGAAAATCAGCAAAGTAAAATTTCTAAGGATTGGAATAAATTACCAGCGGTAATTATTCGACCCTATCAAAGTCGTTTAGTGACAGCTTATTGGTCAGTTGGTGAAAATGATTATGGTAATGAAATTCAAAGTGATAGCGTTGAGTTCAACCTTAACTTTAGAATGGTTAAGGCAAAATAAGTCTATATGAAAAAATTATTGGTAGGAATGATGGTGGTAAATTTATTATTTTTTTGTCCGATGGCTAGGGCAGAAAAAGTTGCTGCAACTACCACTAAAAATAAACTAAAAATTAATTTGACTGTACCCTTTACTAGTCAAGCTCCGTCAGCTAAATGGTCGGATAGTCGGTTTCAGGCTGGCTGTGAAGAAGCCTCGGTATTGATGGTGATGCGCTCTATTCGTGGTCAAAAAAATATTACTAAAAATGATGCGGAAAAAGCGATTATTACTTTGAGTTCCTGGCAGCTTAAAAAATATGGCAGCTATTATGATACTTCGGCTGCTGATACCGCAGAACGTTTAATTGCTGGTTTTTATGGTTATAAAAAATATAGCGTTAAAAAGAACGTTACTAAGCAAGATATAATTGACGAGCTTAAGGCCGGAAGGTTTATTATTGCACCAACTGATGGTCGAAAATTAAAAAATCCATTTTTTACTCAGCCAGGTCCAGAGCAACATATGTTAGTAATTAAAGGCTATGACGAAACGCAAGACCAATTTATTACTAATGATCCTGGAACTAAACGAGGAGCTGATTATCGTTACAAAACAGATATTTTAATAAGTGCTTTACGCGATTACCCAACAGGTAAACACGAAAAAATAAAAGTTTTAGAAAAAAATATCATTAGTATTGATAGGTAGTTGGGGCGTCTTGCTAGTTTAATTAATTACCGCTAAGATTATATTTATAATTTAGATAAAAAAATAATCAATTGTTTTTATTTTATATATATGAGTACGAAACAATTTTTCAAAAATAGTTTTCAAAAATATAAGTTCTTCATCTTATTGGTTTTAGTAGTTGCTGTTAGCTTTTTTTTGGGTGGTTTTTTATTGAGTAATTATTATTTTGAAAAATTTGATAATAACCACGAAATGCGCGAGGCAAAATTGGGCCAATTAGGTTATCGCTACATTAACCCTTTACTCGAATGTGATTTCAAGGCAAAGCCAAATCGTAATATGAATAATGTTAAGGCTAATATTGAAAAGATAATCAACAAAGATGCTTACAAAAAAGAAATTAGTACGGCCTCAGTTTATTATCGTGATTTAAACAATGGACCTTGGTTTGGTGTTAATGAGGATGCTGATTTTTCACCAGCTAGTTTAATTAAGGTGCCAGTGATGATGGCTTACTATTATGAAGCTGAAAATAATCCGGCAGTATTAGAAAAAGAAATTTTAGCTGAAGAAGACTATGATTATTCCGAACAAAATATTGAACCTGAATATAAGTTAGAAAAGGGAAAAAAATACAAAGTTGAGGACTTAATTGAGCGCATGTTGGTTTATTCTGATAATTATGCTTATTACTTGCTTTTGGATAACATAAGCCCGGAAAAAATTGAAAAAGTCTACATTGATTTAGGTATTAATTTAGCCAAGGTTGATGATCCTAGTGGTAATATTCTAAGTGTTAAAAGCTATTCTAGTTTATTTCGCGTGCTTTTTAATTCATCATATTTAAATAAATATTATTCAGAAAAAGCTTTGGCAATTTTAACGAGAACCAAATTTTATAATGGCTTAGTGGCTGGAACACCAATTAATATTGAAATTTCTCATAAGTTTGGTGAGCGTCGCTTTTTAGAAACTGGTGAAGTTCAACTGCATGATTGTGGTATTGTTTATTACAGCGATAGTCCTTATCTTTTGTGCGTAATGTCTAAAGGGCAAGATTTAAAGAAATTAGTTTCATTTATTGAGGAGGTGTCCACGATTGTTTTTGATTATGTTAAATTAAATAATCAAAATAAAAAGTGAAGTTTTTTTAGAAATATGCGTAAAAATAAATAGAGACAATTAAGTCTCTATTTATTTTTGGCAAATATGAAGTATCTGCGGATTTTTAAGAATCGTCGAATCTGGTTTTTATTTTTAATTATAGTGGTTGTTGGTGGTTTTTTTATTTACCGAATTAATAAAAATAAAATTGGTGGTAACAGTTATGTTATGGGGGCTGTTGAAAAGGGTTCAATTATTACCACTGTTTCCGGTACTGGGCAAATAGAAACCTCTGATCAAGTTGATGTTAAACCAAATGTAGCTGCTGATATTGTGGCTATTAATATTAAAGCTGGTCAGAAGGTTAAAGCTGGTGATATTATTGCCAAGCTGGATGATAGTGACCTAAAAGATAAAGTAAAACAAGCTAAAAATTCTTTAACTTCAGCTCAAGCTAATTTAAGTTTAAAATTAGCTGGAGCAACAGCTCAAGAAATAAAGTTAGCTGAGAATTCAGTTAGTTCGGCCAAGTTGAATTATGATCAGGCAGTTATTAACGTTGCTGATACTGAGGAAAATAATAAGCAATCTCTAGCCAAGGCCGAGATGCAGGTGAATAATTCTCAGATAAATTTAGAGAGTGCTCAGCGTAATTATGATAATGCTTTAGTGAATAGTGAAATTAGTGGTCAAAATGATGATAGTAATTTAACTAAAGTTTATAACGATGGTCGGTCAACAATTGAATCGACTCAAATTTCAATTAGATCAGCTATTGTAGCTATTGATGATATTTTGGGAGAAAATAATTATAGCAATAACGATCATCCATATTTGTATCTACTTGGGGCGCGTGATTCACAATCAATGATTAGCGCTAAGAATTCTTATCAAGCTGCTCGAACGAGTTATTTAAAGTTGGAAGCTAGTAATAAAGCGGCAGCTTCGGCTGGCTGGACAGAGGAGTTGATTGTTGCTCAATTAGCAGCTACTAAAGAAACAGCTGGACTAGCTAAAACAATGGCTAGTGATGCTTATAATGTTTTAATCAATACTGTTGTTGCTTCTGGTCTTAGTCAATCAACAATTGATGGTTATAAGCAGACTGCCTCTAGTCAAGAAAATTCGCTACTCAATGCTATTAATAGCTTAACGCAAAATCAGAAAGCTATTAGTGATAGTAAGTTAGATGTATCTTCGTCAGGTATTTCTTCTTCAGCTAGTGTCAGCAATGCTAAATCTTCCTTAGATACGGCCAAGAACAATTTAGAAACAGCTAAGAATAGTTTAAACCAGACAATTTCTGATAATAAAAAATCATTAGAGGCTGCTAAAAATGAATTGGCTGCCAAGAAAATCAGTTATGAAAATGCTAAGATACAATTGGAGCAAAAGACAGCGGCGCCGCGTGAGGTTGATTTAGCAAGTGCTAGAGTTCAGGTGGCTCAAGCTAAGCAAGATTATGAAGATGCTCTAGAAAATTTAGCTGATGCTGAAGTAAAATCACCAATTGATGGTGTTGTGGCCAAGGTTAATCAAAAGGTTGGTTATGCAGCTTCAGCTTCTGATTCCAATTCGTCGAATTCAATTGCCACAATCATCACCGATCAGCAATTGGCGGTGATTTCTTTAAATGAAGTTGATATTGCTAAAGTCAAGACTGGTCAAAAAGCAATGTTGACTTTTACTGCTATTGAAGACTTAGAACTGACTGGACAAGTAGTCGAAATAGATAGTTTAGGCACGGATACTCAAGGTGTGGTTAGCTATGAAGTTAAAATAAATTTAGATAGTCAAGATGAAAGAGTTAAATCACAAATGAGTGTTTCAGCTGAAATTATTACAGAAAGTAGTACTGATGTTTTGGTAATTGATAGTAATGCTATAAAAACTGATAATGACAATTTGTCTTATGTTGAAGTTTTTGAAAATAAAAAATTAACTAGTGGCGATTCATTTAATACTACTGAAACGCCAACTAAAAAATATATTGAAACTGGCGTAACCAACGACACCCAGACTGAGATTACCGGAGGATTATCTGAAGGCGACATAATTATTGTTCAAACTAGTTCAATTTCTAGTGGCGAAAATCAAACAAGCGCTAAAACTAGCACTAGTCAGCGCAGTGGCTTGCAAATGATGGGTGGAGCAATGAATATGGGGGCTGGTGGTCCGCCGAGTCGATAAAATATATGATAAAACTACAAGCAATAAATAAAATATATCAACTTGGTGATAATCAAGTTCAAGTTCTTAAAGACATTAGTCTTCATATTAAAAAAGGTGAATTTGTGGCAATTACTGGTCCATCAGGGTCGGGCAAGTCAACTATTATGCATATTATTGGAGCCCTAGATACTCCAACCAGCGGTGATTATTTTTTAGATGGTCAGAATGTGTCTGATCTTTCCGATGATGAATTAGCAGATATTCGCAAAGATAAAATTGGTTTTGTGTTTCAATCGTTTAATCTTCTTTCCCGTTCAACGGTTCTAAGGAATGTTATGCTACCACTGATTTATGATGAAGTGGCAATTGATAAAAGAATTAGCTTGGCTGAAAAAGCTTTAAAATCGGCTGGACTGCCAGAGGATCGCTGGCAACATTTATCCAATCAACTTTCTGGTGGACAAATGCAACGAGTAGCTATTGCTCGAGCTTTAGTTAACAATCCATCAATTATTCTAGCCGATGAACCAACTGGTAATCTTGATAGCAAAACTGGCCAGATTGTTTTAGAGACCTTTCGTCGCCTTAATCAAGAAAATGGCCACACAATTATTTTAATAACTCATGAAATTGAAGTAGCTAAACAAGCTGATCGAATTATTTATATTAAAGACGGTCAAATAGTTGATAATTTATGATGATTAGAGATTTAGCTCAAGAAACTTTTCTAGCGATAACAGCTAATAAAACAAGGACTAGCTTAACTATGCTCGGTATTGTTATTGGCATTGGTTCAGTTATTGCCATGATCTCTATTGGTCAAGGAGCTCAAAAATCAATTGAAAGCAGTATTGAGTCAATTGGTTCTAATCTTTTAATGATTATGCCTGGGTCGACACGGTCAGGGGGTATTAGCGCTGGCCGAGGCAATGCTAAAACCTTAACCTTAGATGATGCTGAGGCGATTAGTAAATTGAATAAAATTAAAGCAGTTTCATCAGAAGCTTCAAGTCGTTATCAGATTACGGCTAAAAATCAAAATACTAACACTCAAGTTGTTGGTGTTGTGCCGGAGTACGCTACCGTTCGTAGTGTTGATATCGATCTAGGTTCTTTTATTAAAGATAAAGATAGCTCTGGTCGAGTGGCAGTTTTGGCGCCAACAACTAGAGATGATTTATTTGGTACTAGTACTAATCCAGTTGGGCAAAAAATTAGTATTAATAAAATAAGTTTTACGGTTATTGGCGTTACTAAGTCAAAGGGTAGTAGTGGATTCAGCAATCAAGATGATAGCGTTTTTATTCCGTTAAAAACAGCTCAGTTGTACCTTTCGGGCAGCAAATATTTGAGCACCATTAGTGTTCAGGTTGAGGATCAGCAGTCAATGTCAATAGTCCAAGAAAATATTACCGAGTTACTTTTAAAACAACATAAAATTAGTGATTCAACTAAAGCCGATTTTCAAATTGTCAATCAAGCAGATATTGCTGAAACAGCTTCAGCAGTCACTGGAACATTTACTTCGCTACTGGCAGCAATTGCTGGTATTTCATTACTGGTGGGGGGTATAGGTATTATGAATATGATGCTAACCACAGTTACTGAAAGAACTAGGGAAATAGGTTTAAGAAAATCAATTGGTGCCAAGAGGCGAGATATTAGTCAGCAATTTTTAGCCGAAGCAATTGCTCTAACTTTTTTAGGCGGTTTACTTGGTGTGTTGTTTGGTTGGATAGCTTCACTTATAATTGCTAAATTTGCTAACACCGCCACTAGCGTGTCTGGTTTTTCAATATTGTTGGCTTTTGGCGTGTCGGCTGGAATTGGTATTATTTTTGGTTATTATCCAGCTCAGAGAGCATCAAAGCTTAATCCGATTGAAGCTTTGAGGTATGAATAAATTATTAAAATATTTTATGAAACAAAATAAAAAAACAATTATTTTTATTGTAGGAGTAGTGTTATTAGTTGGTTTAAGTTTTTGGGGCGGTCGAATGACA